>JAPPDF010000080.1:39113-229863 GCA_028875575.1 Acidobacteriota bacterium | reverse complement strand
ACGCCCAATCCCTGGGCGTGCTGGACTGACGGGAAGGGTTCGTTCTGCGCCTGCCGGCTCCTGCCCCTTGAGGCGCAGGAGTGATGGGAGGAGGCGCCACCCCGGGAGCGCGGGCGTCCCGCCCGCATGCACTTCCGTTGCCTGTCGCTCAGTTTCCCTGCGATGCGGCACCCGGCCACCCTGCCGGCGGGAACGGCATGGGTTTGTCCGAGGCAGAGTCCCGCCGTCGTTGGCGGTCGAGCCGGGTGGCGGAGATGACCGAGGCTGTGCCGGGAATGGTGCGGGCGGGACGCCCGCGCTCCCGGGTGGCTTCATGCCATGACCTGGTCGCAGCAAGGGGGGCCATCGGTCTTTGTATTTATTCGTGGTTCGTCTTCAACGACGATCGGCAGTTTCTTGCTCGAATGATCCGCCCGGCAGGGCGGGGGCGGTACTTTGTCGGATTCACGGTCGTGTGAAATCCAGCCCGGTCTCGGACTTGAACTGCCGGTACCGGCTGCGCCCGGTTCCCTCCAGCGTGGAGTTTCCTCGATACCTCGTGTAGATCAGGAACCTCACTGGAAGAAGCACCTTCTCTTCTCCAATCCGGATGTAGTCGTAGTCAAACAGCATCCTTCCCGATTTCACCCTGTGTCCCTTCGTCAAACCGATGGGCTCCTCGGCAACCTATCTCAAGACCCGTCCGGTGTCGCGGTCGATATGGATCGTCCCCTCGATCCCAACCAGAACGACCTCATCCATTCCATATTCACCATACTGATATAAAACCGGCCTCGAAAGCCTCCATGGCCCCTTTCACCGCTCGTTAGCGAACTCTGGTGAGAAATGCGCGGGCTAGCGCAGCGCGATCGGGCGCATGGTGAAGCCGGCGGTGCTGCCCTTGATCTTGTTGGTGGCGGCGATGTAGCAGAACTCGTAGACCCGGTCGGCGGCCAAGTCCTCCAGGTAGTGGAACTCGGCCACGTGCACCCCCTGCTCCACCAGCAGGTACTCGTGGACCGGGATGAAGCTGGTGCTTCCGGCCGGGGCAGGACCCACCTCCAAGCCGGAGGTGTCGGATCCCACCATGATGGCCCCCTTCTCCGCCACCAGCCACCTGGCGGCTTCCAGGTTGATCCCGGCCGAGTCGTGGGCGCCGATCTTCTCGTGGTCGCCGCCCGCTTCTCCCCAATAGCGCAAGGTCCCGGTGCGCACGAAGACGGCGTCTCCGGGCTTGATCTCGGTGCCCTGCTTCTCCAGGGCGGCCTTGAGGTCCTTGGAGCCGATGGCGGTCCCTCCAGCCAGGGCCTCGACGCCCTGATGGCCGGCTACGTCAACCAGAATCCCCCGGACCACGATGGGCGGGATGGTGGAGGCATCGGCCTTGCGGATTCCGAAGTTGCCGCCCCACTCGGCCTCGGTGAAGCCGTTGTACCAGTGATCGTCCTCCCCGGTGGTGATGTGACCCAGGCTGTCGATCTGGGTGGCCACATTGTCGTTGATGAAGAGGGCGCAGCTATGCCAGGCCAGTTGGGCGGGATTGACCGGAGGCGCGGTGAAGCCATGGTCCTGCTGGCGCTTGACTCCCTCGGGGGTGCGGAAGGAGATGATCTCGCCCGGGGAGTGGCCGGGCCACTTGTAGGAGGTGCGGTCGTAGTCGATGCCCAGGTCATAGACCTTGCCCTGCTTGATCAGGCCGATGGCATCGAGCACGGATGCGGGGGTCATGGCGTTGAGGGAGCCCACTTCGTCGTCCTTGCCCCAGACCCATCCCCAGCCCCGGCCTTTTTTCCAGCCCTTGAGCTCGTGGCCCGACGGTTCGGCAGCGGTCCAGGCGGTCCATCCGAGCAATAGGGCGCATGCTGCGAGCAAGGCGGGCAGCCAACGCATCGATATGGTTGGGTGTCTCATCTTTTCCTCCCGAGAGTTTGTGGTAGGAGCGCGATTTTTTCCCTGAGAATCTATCGGAGAGGCGGGAGTATTTCAAGGGGGAGAAGATGGCAGGTTGGCGGTACGGCGGAAAGGTGCTGTCACCGAGTTGTGGCTGAGATGGCCCCCCCACCGCATCAGCCTTCGCCTGGCGGCTCGGCTTCTGCGACTCCCCCTCAAGGGGGGAGTGATTCCCGGGAGTACGGACCGGAAACATCGTTACACGATCAGGCGGGGACGGCGGCGTTTCCGGTTCATTGAGTGGCAGGGTGCCACATCGCAGGGAAACTGAGCGGCACGTAGCCGGATAGCATGCGGGCGGGACGCCCGCGCTCCCGGGGGGGCATTGCTCTTCGAGCAGCCAGGCCGGCCCAGCGTCCCCCCCCACTGCATCAGCCTTCGCCTGACGGCTTGGCTTCGGTACAAGCTGGGAACATTCCTTGCACGATCCGGCGGGGACGGCGGCGTTCCCGGTTCATCAAGGTGGGAGGGATAGGCTGTGCTGTGCCGGTCTGGTGCGGGCGAGACGCCCGCGCTCCCGGGTGGGGAGTTATTGGGGCGTGGGTCTGTCTAGGGTGTTGCCGGCTGGGAGGACTTGCCGGCGGCAGCTTCCTTGGAGAGGATGGGGGATTCGGCGATTTCTTCCGC
Organism: Acidobacteriota bacterium; assembly: GCA_028875575.1. Lineage (NCBI taxonomy): Bacteria > Pseudomonadati > Acidobacteriota > Acidobacteriota bacterium. Next base: position 227,307 of record JAPPDF010000080.1, on the reverse strand, counting down.
GGTGTAGACCTTGCCCTTGATCCGAAGCTTGACCAGTTCCTGGATGGGCTCGAACCGGACGAAGATATCCTGGATGAAATCCCGATGAAGCCGGGAGGTGCTCAACTCCATTTGAATCTGTCCAGTCTTTCCGGCAGGGACAAGATGACTTTTGGTCTTGTCGAGCAGCCATTCGGGGCCATAGATTTCCTCAATGACGATGGCCTCGGACCCGAGGTTGCGAAAGGTAAAACGAGGCCGGACGACATCCCCCTGGGTTGCCAAGCCAAAATCGAAGACTCTTTCCTCGGGCTCCACCAAGAGCGGCGGGGGCTCCCGACCCGGCTTCGGATTGGCGCGGGCGATCCGCTTTGCGTAGTAGTACTCCCGAAAGATCTCCGCGGTCGTCCTGGGAGGGTCGGCAGGGTCCAGGAACCACTCACCCTCCTCCTTCTTCCAACGAAACTTCTCCTTGATCCTGGCTTGACCCGCCAGCCCCGCAGCCATGATCTCTCGCCTGATGGTGACGACGGCCGAGCGATTGCCTTCCTCCAGTTTTACCTCGAGAATGCTGAAGCCGGCGACCCGGGCTCTTCCCGGCCGCGCGGCGCCGGCCGCGTCCCTGGAGCGGGGCAGGATGTACTCCTTGGCCTTGGTGAACTGCCGGGAGTGAACGGCCTCGAAATACTCGCTCACCCGCTCTTTGAGCCGCTCGAAGTCGGCCGGAGCCACACGGTCAGCCACGCTCGATCGGGCGCCCGCCGGAATCCAGGTCAGGATCAGAACGAACAACAGGCTGGTGGAGACTGATACAAGACCCGATCGGTACATTTTCAGTGCCTCTCTTGAGACTGGCGGCCACCGGAAACCGTGCCGGTGGTCATTTCACCATAATTGACCAGCAGGACTCCTACTAAACATTGGCAAGTTCGACTCTGTTTGTCAACGGGTAGTCTAGGGGATAGCTTGGCCTGTCCGCGTGAGTGCGGTCTGGATGCCGGGAATGGGATGCCCCTCCCTGCTGTCACAGCGACTCTGTCAAGTGGATGAGGAAAAAAAAGGCCGGAGCTCGAAAGCCCCGGCCTTGAAGGTGTGACAGGAGGATGCCGACTAGGGGATAGTCTCACCCCTGTCTGCCGGATTCGTGATGATCTCGGCCATGTAGCCGTGGGACACATCCACGCCGGCCCCATCTTTGAAGTTGCCAAGGACGAAGGCCATACCGCGGGCGTGTTGGAAGCCCGCCCGGATGATGGCGTAGCCTTCCATTCCGGCCATCGTGGTCGCGCCGCAATCGAAGGTGATGGTTCCCCCGGACATCAACTGGTCAGAGATCGTCGAAACGACCGGCTCGACCATGGGATCGTCGCCTTCCTCCTCGACAGGAGCCAGCATCCGCTCCTTCGGGAATCCGTACATGATGACGGAACCATGCTGCTGGCTAGACTCATCGAAGGCCCCGAAGACATTGCCGTCGGCGCTGGTGTTGGAAACCGAGATTCCCGTAGACCATCCGGGAGTGGCCCCGCAGGTGACGAAGGGATAGAGCAGGTAGGTCACGCACTCGGAAATGACCAGCCAACCCTCTCCGTTGCCCTTCTCGGGATCCTGCATCGGATGCTCGAATGACAGCATGGATTCCAGATCGAGCTTTTCGCCATCCGTACCCCTCCTGGCATCCGGATAGAGCATGGCGGAGATATTCACCGAAGCATCGCCCGTGAAGGTCAATTTTTCGGGTGTTACCATGAAACTACGAGCCCCGGCAGCAAACGGAATCGCAGTTTCATCTACGTCTGTAGTGGCAGCGTCGTCCTCTGTTGCGGTTGCGTAGGTGTTGGTCTTTGCGTAATCGTAAACGACGACTTTACCGTTGCTGCTGGACTCGGCGACGTCCATCGTCAACATTCCGTTAGTGTACATTTCTTCGTCGATTTCTACTTCGCTGGGCACTGTAGCCGGCCATTCGACTTTGGCACCGTCCGGCAGATTGGCCAGGACGATCTTGACCGAGGCGGTCTCGTCATCGGCACCAGCGGCGTCGGCGGCGCCACCCACCTCATCCATGTTCAGCCGAGTGGGGCCCCATGCATCCGCAAAGCCTTCGGCAACCGTAATGGAAGGCGCCGTTGTGGATGAACAAGACAGACTGGCGGCTTTTTCGGCTGTCACTTTCAGGCCGGCAGCTACCTCGCCCACAATGCCCGAAACGCCGCCCTCGGACGAAGGTCCCCCCAGACCTACTGTAGTCGCATCGGTCGTGGAGGTGACACTGGCCGTGATCTCGTCCTTGGCGGCCAGGGCGGAAGCATCCACCCGGACACCAGCGACCACGAATGCCTGATTTGCAGCGTCATCTGCGGGAATCGTGATCGTAATGACCCCGGTGCCTCCTTCGTTGGAGAACATAGCCGACGGACTTGTATCGGGATTTGTCGTCTGACAATTTTCCTCGTACCCGGTGCCATCGGTGTCGGTCGCGTCGTTATCGTCGTCGCACCAGAGGGTGAAACTGGCTGTAGCTTTCTCCCTGACGGAATCCTCGTTGGTCATGAGAAGCCCGTAGCCGATCTTGATCGTCAACACTTCACCGGCAGGAGCGTCGCCGATATTGGGGTCGGTACCCGTGGTGCGCAGGAACGTCAGGTTGTTCACCAAGGCGTTGTTCGAATACTGAGCCACTTTTATCGTCGCCGAGGCCCGGCGGACGTTGTAACCCTGCGCCTCAGCGTCGGGTGGAGTCAGCGTCAACCCCAAAAACGCAATTGCGCACAGCAATATCAAAATTTTTCGCATGCTTTTTCTCCCTTTGTTTGTGAGATTACTGAACGGAATTTTGAGATTTGCTTGCATTTGCTCTTCTCTTCGCTTGTTTACCTCAACTGAAGTCGCAGGATTACCGCTTCTGAACATTCTCCTCAAAAAGCCGAACACTCCGTTAAAACCAATTCAAGCTGTTAACATGCACACCTAAACAGCCTTAAACGGCCGTACGCTAACAACATGAAAACTCTGTGTCAAGACTTTTTTTGCAGTTTTTTGGGCTGGAAACACGGTGAATCGGGGCCTGATACCGATTACATCCATGACACTGCCGCCGAAGAAGACCTACCCCATACGTCTTCAATAACAGTATGCCGCCGTATGAATCTGATTTTATCAGCGGAACGTGCCAGGAGGTGTTTTTCTTGAGATAGGGGGAATGTGGGACCAGGGCAGGCGGGGATGGTTGGTTGAAGTGGGGGAGACAGGCCTGGTGCGGGCGGGACGCCCGCGCTCCCGGGAACCGGATTTTATTAGTCGTAGGTGTCGGGGGGTGGTTTTCTTGATAAGGGCGGATGTGGGGGGAACTGTCCCTCGGCGCACAAGACTTCGCCTGACGGCTCGGCCTGTGTACCCCCCCACCGCATCAGTCTTCGCCTTGCGGCTCGACGGAAGGTTGCTTGCAGCAATAACGTTACGGGCGAGACCCACCCGGGAGCGCGGGCGTCTCGCCCGCATGCACTGCCGCCGCGTGCGGCTCAGTATGCCTGCGATGTGGCAGGGGGCCAGCCTGCCGGCAGGAACGGCGTGGGCCCGGCCGAAGCAGAGCCCTGGCGGGTTTGCCGGTCGAGCGGCGTCGAGGAAATGGGCCAGGCTGTGCCGAAACCAATGCGGGCGGGACGCCCGCGCTCCTGGGTGGTCATCATCTCATGATGTCATTTTTTCAGCAGTAGCAACGGAGCGGGAACCATTCGTGGACAGCCTACAAGGCCGGGTCAGCTCCCGGCCTTTCTCAGCTCCTTCTTCAGCCCCTTCAGGGTGGACTTCAGGGCATCGGTGAGATCGGAGGCCTGCTCGATGTCTTCAATGACATGGGGGGTGATGAGGGCGATGAGCTCGGTGCGGGAGGTCTTCCTGGAGGTGCTGCCGAACAGCAGCCCCAGGCCCGGAATCCTGCTCAGGAGGGGAACCCCGCTCCTGGAACGACCGTTGGTTTCGGAGATGATCCCCCCGATGGCGATGGTCTGGGCGTTTTTGATCGTCACCTGGGTGGCGACCGACCGAATGTTGATGCTGGGAGACTGGATGCCGCCCACCGGGGGAGGCCCCGGACTGCTCACTTCCTGCTCGACTTCCAGGGTCACCCAGCCTCCGGCGTTGATCCTGGGAGTGACGTTGAGAATGACCCCGGTGTTTCGGTTCTGAATGGTGTTGGAAAACAGGCTGGAACCGCCGGTCCCGCCTGGAACCACGCCCTGCGAGGTCAGGATGGGAATCTGAGATCCCACCTGGATTCTGGCGGCCACGTTGTCGGAGGCGATGACGGACGGGGCCGAGAGCACCCGGGAGCGCCTGCGGGTCTCGGCGGTGTTCAGGAAGGCCACCAGTTCCCGGGTATTGCCCACCAGGGCCCGGGTGGCCAGGTTCAGGCCGGCGGCCGCGGCGCCGTAGCTGGCGGTGGTGGTCGTGGGGCTGGGGACCACCGGGTTGCCGCGGTCCTGCAGAAAGGCCGAGACGCCCAGGGAGAGCTCGTCGTCCAGGACCACCTCGTAGATCTTGACGTTGATCAGGACCTGGCGAGGCACCCGGTCCAGTTCCCGGATGGTCTCCTCGATGGCCTCGAAGTCCTGCGGGCTGCACTGGACGATGAGGGCATTGTTGTGCTCGTCGGCGACAATCTTGATCTCGCCCTGGACCATTTGCGCCGAATCCGTCACCGGGCCGGCGTCGCCGGCCTGAGGAGCCTCGGCCTGAACCTCCGGGGGCGGAAGCAGCTCATCCTGGAATTGATTGCGCCTTCCGTAGATTTCCAGCAACAGGGAGGCGATTTCCCTGGCCTGGCCATTCTGGACCTTGACGAAGTAGTTGCGAATCTCCCGGTTCAGACCCGTCTGGTCCAGTTGGGCGATCCAGCGGTCGATTTCCTCCAGGCTGCCGGCGCTGGGGCTGATCGCCAGGATGGAATTCAATCGGGGAATGGGGATGAAACGGACGGGAGACTCCCCCGAAATGGCGTACCCTTCGAAAATACTCTCCAACTCGCCAACCAGGTTGGTGGCCCGGCTGTTCTCGAGCGCATAGACGCGCACGCGCTTGCCGCCGAACACGTCGGAGTCGAAGACCTGGACCAGCTCGAGCAGCTTGCCGATGTTGGCGGGAGCATCGGTGATGACGAGGAAGTTGGCCGCCTGGTGAAAGGTGATGTCGCCGCCGCTCGACAGGTAGGGAGTGAGCAGTTCCGCCATGTCGCCGGCCGGCACGAAGTTCAGGGGAACGATCTGAAGCACGCGGCTGTCCCCCGCGGACGGAGCCGAGGATTCCGGCTCCCGTCGAATGTCCAGGGGCAGTTGCTTGACATTGCGGCTGGGAAGGATGCGGTATACCGGGCCGGTCTTGACCATGGCGGCGCCGTTGATCTGCAGGACGGTCTCGAGAAGGGACATGAGGTCGCTACGTCTCATCTCGCCGTAGGTGAGGATGTTGACCACTCCCTGGACGTTGGGATCGACGACGTAGTTCAGCTTCAGCTCGTTGGCGATGTTGCGGACGAACTCCAGCAGGTCGCAATCCACGCAATTGAATCGGAAGCGGGTGTTGGGTCCGGACGGGGCCGAAGCCTGCCGGCCCTGGGGAGCCGCCGGTTCGGAATCCGCCTCCGCGTCGGAAGCGCCCTCGGTGTCGGAAGCGCCCTCCGAATCGGAAGCGGCGGCCTCGCCGGAAGCCGGCGCGCTTTCTCCCGTTTCGACCGGTTCGGGAGCAGCCTGCGCGGAGTCGGGTCGAGTTTCGGACCTGGGCTGGCGGATGGTCCCGAAAGGCGTCCGGATGAGCTCGAACTCCGGTTCAGGTTCGGGGGCTTCTTCTTTCGGGTCCTCCCCCTCGGCCGGTGCGGCCTGTTGGGGCTTGCCGGCCTGGTCTTCTTCAGCCAGGGCGGCCAGGGGCTGGAGGTGCGCCAGGCCCCCCAGGCCGATCAGCAGCAGCAGAGCCAGCCCCCGCCCCGTTGACGTCGATGAAATTCGAACCATGATGTGACTCCTCGCGCTCCGCCCGCTCCGCAGCTTCCGATCTCCCGGAGGGCAAGCTATTCCGATTTGTTCTCGACCCAGACCTTGATGGCGCCGAACGGCGTCTGCTCCTCGATCAGGCGCCTGCCGTCCCTGACCGTCCCCACCGGCAGGTTCCTGGTATCGGACCCCGGCCGCCGGTCCGAGCGGGTCCGCTGGCGCCTGGAGGCGCCGCTACGCCTGCCCCCGGAACCGACACCGGTGGTCTGGGACCGCTCGTTCTGGGCAGAACGGGCGGGCCGGGCCGTCCTCCTGGGTTTCCTGGATCGGTCATCCATGCCGACCTCGACCTCCCTGGACCCGGTCTTCATAACCACCCGATCCATCCCGATGCGCACCAGGGTGTAGCCGTCCAGCTCTTCCCCCACCTTGAGACGGCGGTAGAGGCTGTCGGAATTTCCGGGGCCGCCCGGAACCATGAGGGCGTAGTCTTCCCCGCTGATGCCCATCGTCCCCATCAGGACCGGCAGGGGCCGAAACGCTCCCGGAGGTTCGTCCGAAGGCTCCTCGCTGAGGTCATTGTTCCGATCCAGGTGGAAGAGATGATGGTCCACGATGGCCGCGAAGCTGGAGGCGGACACCGGCGAGGTCGGCCCATCCGAACCATCGGACTCCGCTCGCGTACCGGAACTGGACCGGCCGCGGCCATGCTCGGCCTCGAACTGACGCCACTGGTCTACCAGGGTGTACCCCAGGAGAATGGCTGCTCCCATTAGGGCGACGTTCAAAAGGATCAGACTTCTCTTCACGGCCTCTCCCCCCTTCGGGCAGCGCCGGCCGCGTCCGCGGGAACCGGCTGCTCTTCCGCCTTCTCCGGCTCGACCCGCTTCAGGGCCGAAACGGCCAGCGTCACCCGGACATCCTTGTTCCTGTTCCTGTCGCTGCGCCTGCTGGCGCGGAAGGGCGCTATCCGCAGGTCCTCCACAAAGAGGATCTTGGGATCCGAACCCATGGCCGCCATGAAATCCACGAACTGGTGGATGCCCGCCTGCAGGCCGATCCGGGTCGAAACCTTGCTGTAGCGAGGGCTGATCTTCTCGACCGGAGCCAGGTCGCTGTTTTGAATGGTCAAACCGTGGGCGGCCGCAATGTCCTTGACCAGGCCCTGAATCTCGGCTCCCGCCAGGGCATCTCCGGAGCTGTCGAGCAGCCCCTGCTCCAGGGACCCGGTCCGGCGGCGCAAGGTCTCCAGCTCGGCTTCGATCCGCTCTTGACGATTGAGAATCCGGCGAAAGTTCCGGACCCGCCTGGCTTGTATCTCCGCATTGGCCCGGGTCTCGCCCAGAGCATCCCAATAGGGCAGGACCGCCAGGTCCAGCAGCAGGTAGAGGGCCAAGGCTACGCCACCCCAACCCAGGAGTTTCCGCTCTCGTGGAGACAGCCGGGTCATGGAGTCACCTCCCGGGGAGCGTCGCCCGATGTCGGTGGGGGCGGGACTTCCGCCGGGTCGGGGTTTTCCCCGAGCGGCAGCGGGACTTCCAATCGAGCCTGGATGCGGTAGCTCTCCCTGCCCTGGGCGTCTCGGGTGATGGCCGAGACCAGCTCGACCTCCTTGAAATAGCGCGAGTCTTCCAGGATTTGGGGCAGCGCCGCGGCCTGCCCGGAAGTTCCCTGAACCCGGACCACCCCGTCTTCCAGGTTGAAAAGGGTCACCATGGAGTCCTGGGGCCAGATGAGAGACAGGTCGTCCAGGGCGGCAAGCAATGCCTGGTTCCGGTGCTTGTGCCGGCTGAGCAGTCCGGCCCGGCCGCGCCAGTGGTCCGCTTGCGACTCCAGCTCGCGGACGGCCGTCACGGCAGGCTGCAGCCGCCGGCGCTCCCGGCTCAGCTCCTCGGAAAGCGCTCCCTGCTGCACCGGCCCTCGGAACAGCAGCGCCAGCAGCAGCAATCCGCTGACCGCCAGCAAGCCGTATGTCGGAAGCATCTCCCAGCGCGGTTTCCGGACCCGCTGCTCCACGGGCAGCAGGTTGACGTCCAGGGCATCCTTTCGCCTGAAGCCGCAGAAGGCCGCCGCCAGGGCGGGCCAATGGGTTCCGGGGTCCCGATCGGCGGGCCCGGTCCGGCGGACGACTGCCGCCTGGGGCAGGGGCACCACCCGAGGGTTCAACTCCCCGCCGGCTTCCGAAAGGGCTTCAGCGTCTCCCGCCAGGAAGAGTTCCACCGGCGTCTCCTCCGGCAAGCGCGCCTCTCCCCGAAACAGGTCCACTTCGTTTTCGAGGGTTTCCGCCAGATCGGGGCCGTCGCTTCGATATTCCTTGCACAGCCTCAGTTGGCCCTGCGCCAATCCCACCAGTTCCCCTCCGCCGGGCGCTGGCACCGCAATCAGCGCGGCGGCCGATCCGGCCTTGGGAGCCGCGGATCGGACATAGTCGGCGACCGCCACCGCTTGAGGAACGATGCGATCCAATGTCAGGCCCAGGCCCCGGCAAAGGTCGAGGTACCGCTCCAGGGTGGACTGCAGGATGACAAAGATGGTGGCCCGCAGCCGCGGGGGATTGGATGCCTCCTGAACCACCAGGTAGTCGTAGCTGACGGCCTGCTCCTCGGAAGGCAGCAGGTTGACCATCTGGTATTCCACCACCTTGGCCAGGTTGTCCCGGGCCTCCAGGGGCAGCTCCAGCTCCCGGACCAGCACCTCCCGGTGGGGCAGAGACAGCACCACGTTGCAGTGGGTGACTTCGTTTCGCTTCAGGAAGCCCTGGACTTGCCGCCGGCCCTCGGTGGATGACACCTGGTCGAAGCGGTCGATGGTCTGCCGATCCACCCTGCGCAAACGCTTCCAGTGAAGGGAGAGCAGGCTCAGGTGGAGGGAGTCCTGGCCGAAGGACACCCCCAGGGTGAACTGCTTCAGGATTGAGCTCAGGTCCGGGAAATCCATGATTACCCCATCCGATCCATGCCGGCGACCCCCCTCTCGGGAAGGGGACGTTGAGAAAATCTGCGTACCGCGGGCGAGGGCCAGGTCTCGTCATACCAGGCCAGGCGCCAATGCCGCTGCCTGGATGATCCGTCGAGCCTGACAACCACTTTGAGGCTCCTGCGGGTGGAGCTCCCCTCGAGCCGGGCCGTGGCCACCAGGCAAAAGGCTTCAGAGGGTTGGACGGTGACAAAGGGCAGCGCATCCCCGGGCAGCCGGTCGGAGAGGTCGGCGGCGTCCAGCAGGCCGGTCGTTCGAGCCTCGGCCAGGGATTGGGCCCTGTCCCAACTGACGCCCGGCAGCGCCGCCAGCACTTCCGGCTCGGCATAGTTCACATTGATCCGACTGGAGCCGGAGTAGACCGTCACGAAGTCCGCCAGCCCCCGGCGAAAGGCCACCTTCCCGTCCTCCTGCCGGACGGGACGACCATGGAACAACTCCCGGCTGACACCGGGGACCCGCAGGAGCTCTTCCACGAAGCGGTAGGGCCGTCTCGGCGCGGCCGAAGCCCCGGGCTCCGAACCCGGAGTTCTCCAGGCGACCACCGACCTGGCGACGGATTCGGCCCGGGTCCGGTTCACCCCCAGGACCCTCAGCAGACGTTGCAGAGTTTCCTCCCGGACAACGTTGAGGTCCAGCTTGCCGGCCTCGTCCATCACGGCCACGTGGCAGGCGATGCGGTCGCTCCTCAGCCAATAGTGGTTCATCCCCCCGGCATAGGGGAACAGGGCCTCCTGCTTCTCCTTGTCAGGATCCGGGAAGGCCATCCGATAGAGCACGGCTTCCAGGGCGCCCCTGGCAAAGAAGTAGGCCTGCTCCGAATCTCCGGAGGCCCGGGCCAGGGTGGCCTCGGTTCTGACGGTCACCGCCAGGGTCAGCGCCAGCAGAGACAATCCGACCATGATCCACAAAACCGATATCAAGATGACGCCTCGACAATCCCGGGAAACGGGTTGCATCTCTCAGACCCTCATTGACCCTGCACGGGTACGGCGATCGTAAATTCCCTCGAGCCGAACGGCCCCGGTTCCTGCCACTCCAGTCTCATCCGGATTCCGGCCGGCAGCAGCTCCCTGTTCCTGGCAGCCAGCCTTCCCAGCGTCCTGGTCCACCTGCGGCCCAATCCTCTGCTTTCATACTCTTCCCGGGTCCGGGAGAAGGTCTGGAAGGCCACCGAAGAGAGACCCTGAGCCAGAGTGAGAGAATCCGTCCGGACCTCGGGCTCCGCCAGCTCGACCAGGAACCGATTGTCCTCGGTTCTGGAGATGCCGGCGATGACAGTGCCCGGCAGCTCGGGATCCCGGGAAAGCGGTCGCTCGTTCAGCAGCAACATCCGACCCGTCCCGTCCCTGGAGGTTTCCGTAAAGTACTGCACGAACATCAGCCCCTGGGTGCGGCGCGCAGCCGCCGAATAGGTGCTCACAAAACCGAGGCCTTGCGGGGAGGCCCGGAAGAGCAGCACTTCCACCGGACTCCCCTCGTGTTCCTGGTGGGAGAAATAGGGAACCATGGCGCTGATTTGACGACTGACGACATCCAGGGCCGCTTCGTTGGTCTGAAACTCCTGCAGGGCCACCTCGGCTTTTTCGCGGGCGCTGAGTCCGATTCCGTAGCCCAGGTGGATGAAAACGGCCAGCAGACCGATCAGGGTGAAGCTGACCAGCAGCTCCATGAGGGTGAATCCGGAGGGAGGGGACAATCTTGGTGGACGGCTGGTCATTGCTCGCGTGGACTCGGGACCCATGTCATGGTTTCCAGGAGGTATTGATTCTCGGCCCGACTCCCCTGCCAGGTGACCCGCAACCGAACCCTGGCGAGCCGGTAGTCCGGCTGGGCTGCCGTTTCCTCGTCGCCGGCGACAGTCCGGATTTCGGCCCGCCAACGGTACTTCCCGGCAAATTCCCCGGACCGACGGGGAGGCTCCCGACCCTGCCTCAGGCTCAGGCACAACTCGTTCAACTTCATCTGGGCCGACCGGACCAGGGTTTCCCGGTCTCCGATGCGGGAAACGGTGCCCAGCGAAGTGGACAACAGGCCAAAGAGCGCCACGAAACCAACCCCCAGAATGGTCATGGCCACCAGGATCTCCAGCAGGGTGAACCCCCCGGCGCCGTCGGCACTCCTCGGGCGGGGCTCCCGGCGGGCGGGCCTGGCGGCTGGTTTGTGTGGCATCGACAGCATTTCCGTTCCCCTACCTCTAGATCACTTGAGTCGCAAAAAAGTCGAAAGGCGGGTCAAGAAATGAAGAGGAACCACGAATGGGCTTCCCGGGAGCGCAGGAGGAACGCGCTCCCGGGCGATGCCGCCCCGGGGATGCATTTACCGGGAATGGCCACAAAAGGCACAAAACCACAAATTGTGCCTCTTGTGACTCTTGTGCTTTTTGTGGTTAAAAAGCGTTTTTCACCGGTTCGCAGAGGAACGGCCACGCTATTGCTCTTCCGGCGGAACCGGCTCGATGCGCGGTGAGCGGCGAAAGGAGTCCTGCACCACTCTCAACGACCTGCCCCGGGCATTGACAAGCCTCACTTCCAGCGACTGGGCGGCCCCGTTGGGTGCAAAGAAGAAAGTCACGGGATCGGGCGAGGGACGCTCCGCTCGAGCGGTGTCGTTCAAGAGAACCGCCCTTTCAAGGCGGACGTCCCGGGGGAGATCGAACGACCTTTGATCGTCGAGGTCGCCTCTGGCCATGGTCACTTGACCTCTTTCCCGGTCGAAGCTCACCAGGTAGACCTCCTGCTGCCGGATCGCACTGGCCCGAGCCAGCCGTAGCGTGGCGGCGACGTGGCGCGCCGCGCTCTGCAATCGCAGAGTCTGGGTGCCGGTTCCCAAGGCGGGCGCCACCACTGCCGTGATCACGGACACCAGCACCAGGACCACCAGCACTTCCAGCAGCGTGAAACCGGCTCTGTCTCTGTTTGATGTGAGTGCCACCGTGGCTGTGCCCTCCAACTTCGCCGGGACTGGCTATCTCCAACTGACCACGTCGGCGTTCTCATCCTCGCCGCCTTCACGGCCGTCGGCTCCGTAGGAAATGATGTCGGGTTGATCCCCGAACTCGCCAGGGAAGCGGTAGACATACTCGTTGCTCCAGGGATCCAGCGGGATCTCCTTTTGCAGGTAGGGCCCGTCCCAGTTCCGGGCCGACGTGGGCCGAACCCGGAGAGCCGTCAGCCCCTCTTCGGTGCTGGGAAAGACACCGACTTCCAATTTGTACTGGCCCAGGGCGCTTTGGAACATGGCGATCTGCGTCTTGGCCGCCGTGACCCTGCTCCTCCCGATATTGCGGAACAGCCGGGGCCCCACCAGGGCTCCCAGCAGACCGATGATCACCATCACCACCAATAGCTCGATGAGCGTGAAACCCCGCTGGCGTCGAGCTGCGGGCGCTTCAACCCGCCTGTCGAAGGGCCGGTGGAACGGTATGGATTTTAGTGAAATCATTGTCGTTTCTCCTCCCTGGACATCCTCGAATCGACCTGAGTTCCCGTGTCAAATAGGCACTTCGTTGATGCTCACGATCGCGAGCAGCATGGAGATGACGATGGCCCCGACCACCACGCCCATGATCAGGATCATGACCGGCTCGAACAGGGCGATGAAGTTCTTGACCGCCGAGCGGACGTCCTTGTCGTAGACCTCGGCCAGCCGCAGCAGCATGGCATCCAGGCGCCCCGTCTCCTCGCCCACCTCGACGAGATGGACGGCCAGGGGCGGAAAGACCTGGGCTCGCCGCATGGGAAGCGCCACTCCCTCTCCCCGCTTGACCCCTTCGGCCACCGTGCGGATCGCCTGGGCGATGACCCGATTGCCGCTGATTTCCCTCACGATGCCCAGGGCCTGCACCAGCGGAACGGCGTTGTGGACCAGCGTCCCCAGCGTGCGGGAGATTCGGGCCATCTCCACCTTGGTCAGGATCTCGCCGATCACCAGTGTCCGCAGCTTGAGCCGGTCCCACCACCACCGGCCCCGCTCGCTGGCCACCATGCGGGAAAACCCGCCTGCCAGAAGCGCCACTCCCAGCAGGATGATCCACCAATAGCTGGTGGTGAACTCGCTGAGGGAGAGCAGGATCTGCGTCGGCAGGGGCATGGCCTGCCCCGCATCCTGAAAGACTTCGGCAAACTTGGGAATGACGTAGTTCAGCAGAACCACGATGGAGGCTCCCCCGACCAGGGTCAGCAGGGTCGGATAGATCAGCGAGGAGATGAGATAGCTTCTCAACTCGTCGGCCGACTGCTGGAACTCCACCAGGCGCTCCAACACCAGGGGGAGGCTTCCGCTGGCTTCTCCGGCTCGCACCATGTTGACGTAAAGCTTGGAGAAGACCCGGGGATGGGACGAGAGGCTGTCCGCCAGGGACCTGCCGCGCTTGATGTCCTTCAGAATTTCGTCGATCAGCGACTGGAGCCGCTGCTTGTCCGAAAGCTCCTTGCAAATGGCCAGGCTTCGGTCGAGGGGCAGGCCGGAGTTGACCAGGGTGGACAACTCCTGGGTAAAGAACATGAGGTCCTTGGAGCGAACGCCGGACAGGTTCCAGCGCAACTCCAGGTCCCAGAGGCGACGACTCTGCCGGGTCCCGAGCTGGATGGGAACCAGGCCCATGTCCTGCAGCTTGACGGCGGCCGCCCTGTCGGTGGATTCCTCCACCACCCCGTTGACGATCCCGCCGTCCTTGCCGACTGCCTTATAGAAGAAGGTAGGCATGCTGGGTTTTATTCACATCGATGGACTGGGATAATTCAGGGAGTCAGCCGTCCTGTTATCATTGGCATCATTTGCATGGTTTATTAACATCGATGCACAGGATATACAGGATTAACAGGATTGTTTTCAGGAGACAGCCGTCTTCAAGCCCTGTTCATCCGTGTTGCTTCGGGTAAAGCGTTTGAATTCGAGAGTGGGTTTGCCGAAATTGATGAGCAGTCCTACCTGGATTCCAGTCGCGTTCAAGTAGTTGATGGTCTGGGCCGCATGCTCCGGGACGAGAGCTTTCACGACCTTGAGTTCGACCACCACCTTTTCTTCAACGAGTAGATCGGCAAAATAGTCGCCAATCGGCTTCCCCCGAAAGAAGACCTTGATCGGCTTCTGACACTCAACAGAGAGTCCTGCATCGGAGAGGGCAATCATCATGGCCTTCTCATATACGGACTCCAAAAAACCACTCCCAAGCTCATTAATGACCTCAAACGCGCACCCGATAATCGAACGGGTCAGCTTCTCATGCAGCAGCTTTTCATCCTGTTTGTCTTTATCCTGTACATCCTGTGCATCGATGTTCAATTAGTCGTCCTTCTCGATTGACCTTCCCCGTCGCGGACGTGGCAGCAGCGTCCCGTCCTGATTATCCTGTGCATCCTGTCCATCCATGTTCTTTATGTTTTTTCTACGCTGAGCTTCATTCGCAGCAGCTCCTCATCCTGTTAATCCTGTGCATCGATGTTCAATAAATAGTCCGTCTCGATTAATCCGCACCGTCGCGAACGCGGCTGCGCGGGCCGTCAAACTTCCTGCGTTACCCGGACCAGCTCTTCCAAAGTGGTGAGACCGGACCGTACTTTTTCGAAGCCGTCCTCCCGCAGCGTCCTCATGCCCTGTTGCCGCGCATAGTGCCCGATGACATTGGAGGCCTCCTTGGCTACGATCATGCGGCGGATCTCCTCGTCGGGCTGCATCAGCTCGAAGATTCCTTTACGGTTTTCGTACCCTGTAAAGCCGCAGGACTCACACCCCTCGCCTCGGTAAAGCGTGACCTGGCCGCCGTTGAGGGGAAACCCCAGGGAGTTCAGCCGGTCCCCATCCCCGGCGTAGCCCGACTTGCAGCCTTGGCAGATGACACGCACCAGCCGCTGCGCCAGCACTCCTACCAGGCAGGAGGCCAGCAGGTAGTGCTCCACGCCCATGTCCACCAGCCGGGTAACGGCGCTGGGGGCGTCGTTGGTGTGGAGCGTGCTGAAGACCAGGTGACCGGTGAGGGCCGCCCGGATGGCGATCTCGGCTGTCTCCAGGTCGCGGATCTCCCCCACCATGATCACGTCGGGATCCTGGCGCACGATGTGGCGCAGGCCGGCGGCAAAGGTGAGTCCGATCTGGGTGTTGACGTGGATCTGGTTGATCCCGTTCATCTGGTACTCCACCGGGTCCTCGATGGTGATGATCTTCTTGTCGGGGTGGTTGATCCCCTTCATGGCGCTGTAGAGGGTGGTGGACTTGCCGCTTCCGGTAGGGCCGGTCACCAGCAGAATGCCGTGAGGCAGGGCCGTCAGCTTCTCCATGGAGGCCAGGATGTCGTCGGGGAACCCCAGGCGCTTCAGCTCGAAGCTGCTGGCGTCGCTCTTGTCCAGGATGCGCATCACCAGGCTCTCCCCGTAGAGGGTGGGCAGGGTGGAGACCCGCAGATCGATCTCCTTTCCCAGCACCTTGAGCTGGATGCGGCCGTCCTGGGGCAGCCGGCGCTCGGCGATGTTCAGCTTGGCCATGAGCTTGAGGCGGGAGATGACGGCGGCCTTCAATTGGGGCGAGGGAGAATCCATGTTATGCAGGATGCCGTCGATCCGGTAGCGCACCCGGAAGTCCTTCTCGAAGGGCTCCAGGTGAATGTCGCTGGCCCGGCGCTCCACCGCCCGGGAGATCATCTGGTTGACCATGCGAATCACCGGGACTTCCGAAGCCATGTCCCGAAGCTGCTCGATGTTCTCGGCGATGCCCTCGGCCTCGTCCAGAGCTTCGTCCGACTCCTGCACCGCCTTGGCCCACTCGTCGGATCCCCCATAGAGCCGTTCCAGGGCCTCGTCGATCTCGGCTTCCCGGCCCAGGCGCACCCGGACCTCCACCCCGGTGAACATGCGCAGGGACTCCAGGGTATTGCGGTCGGAGGGATCGGCCATGGCCACCGTCAACACGCCGTCCTCCTGGTCCAGAGGCAGGATCCTGAACTGGCGGAGAAACTTGGGGGACAGTTTGTCGACCATCAGGGGCACGGCCGGAAAGTCCTTGGCCGGGATGAGCTCCGTCCCGTGCTGGGCCGAGAGGGCGGCCAGCAGGTCCTGTTCCGAGAGGTATCCCAGGTCCAGCAGGATGCGGCCAATCCTGTCCCGCCGCTCCCGCTGCAGGGCCAGGCCGTTCTGCAGCTCCGGGGGAGAGATCAGGTTCCGGTCCAGCAGGATCCGTCCGATGAGCTTGCGTGTCGCCATTCGATCTTGCTCAGAACTGGCTGATCCTCACCTGTCGGACCAGCTCTTCCATGGTGATCTTCCCTTCGCGGTAATCGTTGACCGATCCCGCACTGGCCTTGAAGATCAACTGGGAAGGATAGGGTCGCCCGGGGTCGGCCACGCCGTTGTAGAGGTGAACGATCACGGCCAGGCTGTGGTCGGGCTTCAACTGTCCCAGCAGGGAGCCGTGTTCGGCAACGGCATGGCGGAGGTTCTCCTTGAGGTGCTCCACCCGATCCAAAGCCGCCTGGTAGGCCTCGTCCAGCTCCTGGCGGCTGTAGGTCTTGGGACTGAAGGGCGTCAGGGGGCGGATGCGATAGAGGCTGGCTTCCGTGGAAAAGACGGCCCCGTAGCCCTCCAGGTAGGCGCCCTTTGGACTGCTGAGCACGGTGCTTCCAACGTTCCGCCGCAGCGCGTTTTCGATGACCGCCTGGAAACGCTCGATCTGGCCTCGAAGCCTGCCCTGGTCGACCGGAGCAGGAGGCGGGGGAGCGGCGGAGTCAGGGGCCGGGCGCGTTCCTGCCGGGTCGACGGGTGTCGGGGCTGCCGGCCCGGAAAGCGTCCAGGCGGCTGCCAGAATCAGGATTGAAAGAAGTGTCTTGCTCATTTGCTGCTCCTCGATTTGCCTTCGGCTTCGGCCCGATCTATCGGGCGACCGCATCTGCCGGACGGGGCCGGTAGCGGTCGGCCACCGAACTGATCAGCACCTCGTTCCGGGCCGTATCCTGGCGCATGGCCTGCTGAAGCCTCAGTAGATAGCCTACGTCCGCGTTCACCTGCCGGAGATCGACCGACCGCTGCCGCGTCCATTGGGACTGAGCCCGGGCCACGGTCTGCCGCAGTCGGGCCTCCCAGGTCTCCTCCAGTTGCCCGACCATCTGGTCCAGCAGGCGGCGGACACGAGCCTCGACCAGGGCAGCGGAATCACCGGAGGGAGCCGTTTGCTGGATGACCGGGGGCGCAATCTCGGGTCCGAAGGCGAGGCTGAAACTTCCCTGCCCGATCTCGACGCGGGCGTTCAGAAAGGAGAGGGTCCCCAGGCAGACCACCAGGCAGGCAGCCGCCGCCAGACCCAGCCAGGCCGCGCGGGGCGGCCGGCTCCAGCCGAACCCCAAGCCGCCGGCAACGGCGGCCCTCCCCGGCCGGCCGAAGACCAGGGGCTCGGGGATGGCTTCCTCGGGCCAGGCGGTCTTGAGGACCGAGGCCGTCCGGCCCAGCAGTTCCAGCTCCTCGCGGCAATCGGGGCAGTCGGCCAGACGTTTCCGGAGCTCGCCGGCCAGTTGGGGATCGAGTTCCTCCCCGATCGCCTCGGGGAACAGTTCCCGGCACCGTTCGCAATTCATGATTTCCTCCCTGGTTCTTCGTTGAGGATGGTCTTGAGCCGGCTCAGCCCCAGGTACATCCGGGACTTGGCCGTGCTCAAGGGACACCCTGCAATGCCTGCGATTTCATCGAAGCGGAGTCCCTCGAAAACCTTGAGCACCACCGCCTCCCGCTGCTCGAAGGAGAGCCGATCCAACGCCCCTTCCACCAGCAGGCGAAGCTCGGCCGGCTCCATCTCCTGCAGGTCTCCGAGGCGCGCCGCCGACCGCTCCGGCCGAAGGGCGTCCAGGCCCTGGGGATCCGGTCCTTCGCCGTCCTCGGCCCGACGCTGCCTGGCGCGGAAGTGGGCCAGGCAGTAGTTGCGGGCGATGGTGAACAGCCACCCGGCAAACCGGGCGGGGTCCTGGAGTCGATGCAACTGCTGGAAGGCTTTGAGAAAGGTGTCCTGGCAAACGTCCAGCGCATCCTCACGGTTCCCTGTCAAGCGGAAGGCGTAGTTGAAGAGCCGCTTCTCCCATCGACTCACCAGGAGATTGAAGGCGCCGGTGTCACCGCGAGCCGCTCTTGCTACCAGATGCTTGTCGGTCAGTCGTACCAGCTCCAAGTGAGCTCCTCACTGAGACGAGATGAACGGGGGCGCCAAAAAGTCTAACCGTGCCCAAAAAACGCCGCTCAGTCCCACGGCTATCTGCTGTCGCCGCTTCGCGGCTCCATTCGAACCCCCGGGCTGGAACCCGGGGGTATTCAATAGAAAATCCTATCCCCCCGCAGCGTTGTGGGTTAGGTGAGAGCTGCGAAGCTGCGGTTGGAGTCGGTAATCTGGCTAAACGTTCCCTACAGGCCATCCTTATAGAGCAGCGGAGCTGCGCCCTCGTGTAGCCCCGGGCGGCAGCCCGGGGTCGTTCCGGTTCTACGCCAACCCAGCCGCGAATGCGGCGAATAGGAAGCACCCGTTCGGGAAAGCACCGCTTCTCCAAAAAAACGCCGCCCCACGCCACAATCACCCGCTGCCGTCGCCTTCGCGGCGAATCAAGATCCGCGTTCCCGATCGCACAACATTTCCAAAACGACGCTGCCGGTGCCGCCGATAGTCACTCCCGCAACGCCGCGTTGCCCCCCTCCGGCTCGACGGCGGGCTGAATCTCCTTTGTGGCAATCTCGCCAATTCCGTCCCCCCCACCGGTTCGACTGCGGGCGGAGCCCTTGTCTCACCGGCTCCACTGGCCCCCGGGGGCGGGAGCCCGGGGCGTCTGAAATCCCTCAAAGTTCCTCCGGTGGCCGGCGGCGGGCGTGGAGCCACAGGACCGACCCGAGCAGCAGCAGAAAACGCACCGGAATCAGCAGCCATTGTGCCAGCCAACGAATCCCGGACAGTAGAAGTCGGGATGCGCCTGCCAGGGGCGCCAGCAGGACCCGCACCGGCTGCCGCACCCTGGCCCGCCACCAGGGGCGCCAAAGCCGGCGAGCGCGGGCAACCAGCAGCCTCCCCAGCAGGGAGAAGCCGAGCGGGGCGCACTCCAGGCGGTCGTCGAAGACCAGGATGCGCCTGCCACCGCAGGCCAGGGCAAAGAGCTTGGGGCGCAGGCGGGGAAGGTCTCCGCACCAGAGGACCGCCACCTCCCGGTAGCGCTGTCTCCGGATCGAGAGCCACAGCCGGTAGCCCTTTCCGAGTTCGCGGCGATGGGGAAAGACCCAGACACGGACGGCGGGCGGCTCCTTATGCAGGTAGGGCAGGTCGGAAGGGCTGCAGAGCAGGTGCAGCTCGGGCCGGTCGGCCGGGGTGCGACCACACAGAATCTCCCGAGCCTTCTGGATGTTGTCGGCGCTGGAAGAGCAAACCAGCAGGACCTTGTCAGCCATGACCGGCCTCGACCACGTCCAGAAACTGCCGCCCGATGACGCTCCAGTCGTAGCGCTCGCGGATCAGCTCGCGGGCCCTGGAGCCCAGCTCGGCCCGCCGGCGGGAATCCCGCAGCAACTCGGCGATGGCGGCGGCAAAGGCCTCCGGGGAATCGGCAATCAGCAGTTCCTCACCGTGCCGAACCCGGAATCCCTGGGCTCCCAGCGGCGTGGTGACCACGGCCATGCCCATGGAGAGCGCCTCCAGCAGCTTCACCCGCATGCCGTTTCCGGACAGGATGGGAGCGGCGAAAACGGCGGATTGTCCGTACACGGCCCGCAGGTCCTGGACGTAGCCCTGCAGTCGCACACGGGGGTGGCGGCCCAGCCTTTCCGGGTCCAGCATCTCCGTATTGCCGCCCACCACCCAGAACTCGGCTTCCGGCTCCTGGCGCAGCACCTCAGGAAGGATCCGCTCGGCCATGGTGTAGACCGACTCCCGGTTGGGCGGGTGGCGGTAGTTGCCCACGAAGAGCAGCTTGTTGCCGGGGGGTGCGCCGCCTGCAACCACCTCCGGCTTGAAGAAGCGACTGTCGACCCCGATAGGAACGGTCCGCAGCTTGGAGGAGGGCACGAACTCGGCTAGCAGCCGGGCGTCCTCCCCGGTCATGCAGACGACCGCGTCGAAGCGGGAGCAGGACCGAATCTCGTAGTTGAGCTGCACCATCCAATCGTACCATCTGCGGGCCCCGGTCCAGGGATTGCCGGCTTTCTCGAAAACCCGGGCGGCATTGGCGTACTGAATCTCGTGGAGAGTGAGGACGGTGCGCCGGACGGCCTCCCGGGGCACGTGCTGGGCCATCTGGAGGTACTCGGCCTGGATGACGTCGAAGCGCCGGCCTTGAAGCACACTCCGGACTTCGGCGGACATGGCTACGCCGGCAAACTCGTAGTGCTCGGCCGGCCGGGGTAGCCACAGGTGGCGGGGCGGAACCGGCCGGCGTGGAACCGCCCGAACCTCCACGCCCAGCGGCTCCAGCTTCTCCAGCAGCTCTCTCTCTCTCTCGTGCTCGATAAAGGAGATCAGCGTGACCCGATGCCTGGAGGCCAGGACCTTGACATTGTAATACATGCGCAGGCCGCCGCCGTGCAGGCCCAGGGCCGGCGGATAGGCGGTCAGCACCAGGATGTTCAGGGAATCCATGGGCTATATATTATAAGGAAGGTTAGCGGTCGGTGTTTTCCGGGCCGAACTTTAGCGCCCCCCCCGGCATCACTTGAACGCCAGGAAGACGGCTCGATCTCCGGCCAGGTACTGGGGGTTGGCATCCTCGGGCGGGGCAACCCTCTCTATCTCGGAGAAACCGGCCGCCGAAAGCATCTCGCTCGCAGCGGCGGCATTGGGGATGAAGCTCAGGCCCCGGTGGGCCGCCAGGCGGTTCTCCTCGATGTCGGGCTCCCGGTAGATGGCCAGGGCCGCCGGCAGTTCCAGGAAGGTACCCGTCGCTCCCCAGCCGCTGACCACCGGAGCCTGCTGCCGGGTGAGCTGGGTCTCCACCACGCACATCCGGCGGGTGATGCGATGCAGAATCCGCAGGGCTCCCATGGGATTCTCGAGATGGTAGAGCAGACCCAGAAACAGGGTCAGGTCATAGCGGTCCGGCGGGTCCTGGTTGGCCAGAAAATCCTCGACGTCGAAGGTGAGCTCTCCGGGGTTCTGTCCCTGAATCCGCTGCACGGCCCGGGCCCGCTCGATATTGAGGGGCCGCACGTCGATGCCCCGCACCCGGGCTCCCCTGGCTTGGAGCAGAAAGCTGAAGTAGCCCTCGTTGCAGGCCACGTCCAGGCAGTCGAGATCGGCCAGGCCCTCGGGAAAGGATTCCGCGAGCGCCGGCAGCATCATGTCCCGGCGAGTCCGGTGTATCTGGCGAAGCTCCGGGGAGAGCAGCGGCGTGCGGATGCCATCTCCCAGGTCGAACTCGTACATCCAGGCCGGGGGGGTGTGGGCCAGTTGCAAGCGTTCTTCCTTGGTCATCCTGGTCCTCCCGGACGGGGATTCCGGGCTAAAGCCAATAGGCGATGTGCTGCCGCCGCTAATTCGGCTGCGGCGCGAAACCCCTTCAAGCGTTCCTTTGGGGAGGCCGCGCGTTCCCCAAGGCCGCTCCTGATTCGCCGCATTCGCGGCTAGGTTGGTGCAGAACCCATACGACCCCGGGCTGCCGCCCGGGGCTACCCTGAGCCGCTGCTACGCAGCTCTAAAAGGATGGCTTGCAGGTGGCGTTTGTTCGGTTGACCTACGCCAACCGCAGCTACGCAGCTCTCCCCTAACCGACAACACTGATGATGGATAGAATTTTTCCAATAGATGTTCAACGGTGCAAATGTTTGCGGTCTAACGTGTAAAGGATGCCCGCCCGCGCTCCCGGGTGGAACAACTCTTTTTCTGTCGCGCCTCTTCTTCAATGCCCCTCCCCCCCGGAGGTCTCGGCGAAGATGGAGGCGTCGCTGCGGCGATAGTCGGCCCGCCGGCGGTAGCGCTTGTAGAGCGCTTCCGGAAACTGAAGCAAGGCTTTGAAGAATGCCCGAAGCTCGAAGCGGACATTGGTCTGGGTCAGGAAACGGGCCTGGGTGAGCGGCAGGAAGAGGCAGTGCTGCAGGATCCATCGGGCGTCGGTGATGCTCTTCCAGACGAACAGATACTGGTTCTTGCGAATGGTGTTGTCAACGAAGTTGTCGCCGAACTTGCCCCGGTTGGTGCCCCGGTGCTTGTGGACCACCAGGCTGTCGCTGGCCAGCAGGCTCTTCCAGCCCCGCTTCCAGGCCTGGTAGGAAAGATCCACGTCCTCCAGGTAAAAGGGGTCGTAGAGCGTGTCCAGGCCTCCCAGGGCCAGGAACTTGCGCCGGTCGAAGGCGCTGGAGCCGCCTCCCGCCCAGAGGACGGGCAGGCGCACCCCGGCCGGCTCCGGAGGGACCTCGTCGTGGTAGGGCTCGGGGAACCCCTGCCGCCAGCGGGACTTCGTGTTGCCGGTCTCTTCCCGCCGGCGCGACTTGTCCTGGAAGAAGACCTGGGAGGTCACCGCAAAGACGTTCTCTTCCCGGAAGCCGTCCAGCAGGGGCCGCAGGAAGTGCGGGTCGACCTCCATGTCGTTGTTGAGCAGCACCACCACGTCGCCCGTAGCTGCTTGCACCCCGGCGTTGTTGCCCCCGGTGAAACGCCGGTTCCGGTCCAGCGCCACCACCTTGACCTGGGGATAGCCGGCGTTCAAAAAAGCAACGCTGTCGTCGCGGCTGCCGTTGTCCACCACCAGGATCTCGTGGCCGTCCCCGCCCTGGCGGACGGCCTCCACCACGCTGGGCAGGAACTCCTCCAACAGGTGCTTCCCATCCCAGTTGAGGACGATCAGGCTGGCCCGGAGCCGGGCAGGCAGGCCCCTTGCGTCAGGCTTGCGGCGGAGCAGGGAGAAAGGAAGGTAGAGAATCTCGGCCAGGCAGAGCCCCAGGGCCACCAGCAGGTCGAAGGGGACCATCAGCAGCAGCGCGCCCAGCCTGAGCCAGAAGCCGGGCTGCAATGGGTGGAATGGACTCCCCATGGATCAAGCCCCTGGGCGCTGGTTGCGGTCGCTCAGGTACTCGCGCAAGGCGTCCTTCCAGTGCTTGAGGTCATCCATTCCCAGATCTTCCAGGTGATGGTTGGCCAGCACCGAATAGGCCGGCCGCCGGGCCGCGGCGGCGAAGGCGTCGGAGGTAGTGGGTGTCAGGTCGGGCTTGAGACCCAACAGCCGGAAGATTTCGCCGGCGAACTCGTACCAGGTGCAATTACCCTTGGAAGTGACGTGAAAGAGTCCGTAGTGGGAGGTCTCGATCAGGGCGGCGGTGGCGCGGGCCAGCTCGCGGGTGCTGGTGGGGGTCAGCCGCTGGTCGTCGACCACCCGGATGGATTCATTCCCGGCGGCCTTCCGGATCATGGTCTCGACGAAGTTGCCTCCCTTGCCGCGGCTGCCGGCATGGCCGTAGAGCCCGCAGGTCCGGATCACGACATGCTTTTCCCAAACGGATTCCAGCAGGTGCTCGCCGGCCAGCTTGGAGGCGCCGTAGACGTTGAGAGGACGAGGCAGGTCGTCTTCCCGATAGGGGCGGCCGCCAGCCCCGTCGAAGACGTAGTCGGTGCTGTAGTGCACCAGCACGGCCTCGACCTCGCGGGCGGCCAGGGCCAGGTTGTGGACGGCCTCTCCGTTCACTTGAAAGGCGGTCGAGACCTGGGACTCACAGTCGTCCACCCGGTGGAAGGCTGCTGTGTTGATCACCACCTGGGGACGCTCCAATTGCAGGAACCGGCGGACCCGGTCGAACTGGACCAGGTCCAGCGAGCGGCGGGGCGGGGTGAGCAACTGGTGGTCGGACAGGGCCGTCACCAGATCGGCGCCCAGTTGGCCGGAAGCTCCAATCAGGAGTATCTTCAAGTCAGCGGCTCCCCGGCTCCCGGCCTCCCATCCCGACCACGGCCGGCTTGAAGGGCGCGGCCGGGACCGTGTCGAACACCGACCCGGTGATCCTGATGATCTCGTCGGCCTGCTCCAGGAGCTTCATCCAGGCGATATTGTAGTAGCGGGGGTTGTCGAAGTCGGTATAGCCGTATCGGGAGACGCTCTCCACCATGTCCTTGACGGCTTCTTCCACGGTGACCGCCGGGGCGAATCCCAGCACCCGCTCCAGCTTCTTGCCGGAGACGCGATAGCTGCGGACACCCTGGTAGCGGTATTCCGGTTTGAGCTCCACCTTTATCCCAACCTCTTTGAGGGTGCCGACCACCCGCAGCGCCAACTCCGAAATCCGAAAGTTTCGGTAGACCACGTTGAAGATCTCTCCCGAGACCTTGGACTCCTCGGCTTCCAGGCAGAGGATGTAGGCCCGGGCCGCATCCCGGATATCCACCAGCGGCCGCCACATCTCGCCTCCGTAGTGGGTGGTGACGTGTCCCTTGGAGAGGGCGTCCCGGAAAAAGGTGTTGACCACCAGGTCATAGCGCATCCGGGGAGAGAAGCCGTAGATCGTTCCCTTGCGCAGGATGACCGGGCAGAAATTCTCGTCGGCCAGTTCCAGCAAACCCTTTTCCGCCAGGTGCTTGGAGCTGGCGTAGGCCGCCTTGGGATGGACCTGGGAGGTTTCATCCAGGACGATGTCCTTTTCCTCGTCGGCGATGCCGACATCGTAAATGGAGCAGGAGGAGGCGAAGACGAACCTGCGGATGCCCTTCCGCTTGCAGAGCCGGGCCAGCGACAGGTTGGCCCGGGTGTTCATCTCGTAATTGGCCTGGGGGTTGTACTCCGCCGTGGGATCGTTGGAGAGGCCGCTCAGGTTGATGACGGCCTCGATACCCTCCAGGACCGAGGGGTCCATGGTGCGGACATCTCCCTTTTTCAGCTCGATTCGCTCCCTCTCCTCGCGGAGGCCGGCATCCCCGTAGTACATGCGGTCGAAGACCCTGACCGCGTAGCCCCGCGCCAACAACTCCCTGACCAACACCGAGCCGATATAGCCGGCTCCACCAACTACCAGAATCATGGCCAACCTCCTTCTGTTTGGAACACCTCTGTTTTATCCCTTATGAGCCGCCGCGTGGTATGGGGCGGTTGTGCGGCTAGGTGAAGTTTGAAGTGTGAAGTTTGAAGTGTGAAGTTTGAAGAATGGATGGTGCATTGTGACACGTTAAGTATCTCGTCGCTCTCGGCGCGGTCCTTCAAAAAAAGCTCAACCAGATCACCAGCCGCTCGCCTGTTCCGGAAACCCTCCACTCATCACAATCCATACATCATTCATCACTCATCATTCCCCTACTACCTTCCCTTGACTTCCCACACGTCCCCGAAGGAGTTGGGGGGAATGCGGACTTCGTCCGGCTTCTCCCGGTTGTAGACCTCGCTGGCCGTGCTGACCAGTTGGGTGTCGTCCTCCAGCGCCATCCAGCCATGGTAGACACCGGGCGGCACCACGATCAAGGCAGGATTGCGCGCCCCGGTAACGAAGATCTGCATCTCATTATAGGTTGGGCTGTCGGGACGGTCATCCCGCAGCACGAACTTGGCCGATCCGTGGCTGATAAAAAACCAGTCCCACAGCCTGGCGTGCTTGTGAAAGGCACGGACGGTCCCGCGGGTCAGGTCGCCCACCAGGTAGACCTGCCCGAATCGGGTAAAGTGCTCGTCGGTGCTCCTCAAGATCTCGATCAGATAGCCCCGGTCATCCACGTGGGCGACCAGGGGCACCACCTTCACATCCTTGATCATCATGCTCCTTTCTTATGTCCAAAAGGGGCCGGGGGGCGACTGTCCCGCCAGGCCCGGAGTTTCGCGATGAGCCTTCAGCCGGTGGGGGCGCGGGCTTCGCCCTCTTTCAAACTTCCTCCTTCAAACTTCTACCTTCAGCCCGCGGGCTCCGGCCAGCCCCGATTTGGCCGAACTCACCTGCCTCAATTCAATGCGGCAGCCCATCTTCAGGTAGCCGTAAACCGTCTCCCGCTGCTTCAGGGTGAGGTTCAGGGCGTTCTCCACGAAGTCGCACATCTCCGAATCGCGATGGGTCCCGTTGGCCACCGCCGGGGTGAGATGGTATTGGCCCGGCTGCAGCACCGGGAGCCGCAGATGGAAGTCCACCGTGTAGACCTGGCCCGGTCGGGCCGGCGGCAACCGCAGGTTCTCCACCGAGGTGTTGCTTCCGGAGATCTCCTCGCCCAGGCGGTTGCGCATGAGAATCCCGATCAGGGGCGATTCCACCGGGCGGTCGAACCGGACCGATACCCTCACCGTCACCAGGTCGCCGTGAAAGAGGGTTTGCGGCTCCCTGCCCGCCTGGTCGAGCAGGCGGATGCCCAGGATCCGGGCGTGGCCATTGCCCCAACGCTCGTCCACGTTCGGAAGCGAATGCACCGACAGATCACCGGCTGCGTCCGGCTGGAGTTGGGTCGCCTCGGGGGCCTCCTCGCCGGCATAAGGATCGCGGCGCTGAGTCAGGGCGGCCAGGTAGCGGGCCGTCACCTTGTCGGGGGCGCCTCGATCCCTGATCCTGCCCTTCTCCAGCCAGATGGCCCCATCGCACAGGTTCCTGATTGCGGCCACGTCGTGCGAGACCAGCAGGATGGTCTTGCCCTCGTCCCGCATCCGGCGAAGCCGGCGCACGCAGCGCTGCTGGAAATAGACGTCTCCCACCGCCAGAGCCTCGTCCACC
This sequence comes from Acidobacteriota bacterium, assembly GCA_028875575.1. NCBI lineage: Bacteria > Pseudomonadati > Acidobacteriota > Acidobacteriota bacterium. Next base: position 200,768 of record JAPPDF010000080.1, on the reverse strand, counting down.
AGCAGAATCTCGGGGTCGAGGTTGATGGCGATGGCAAAGGCCAGGCGCACGTACATGCCGCTGGAATAGGTCTTGACGGCCTGGTCCATGAAGCTGCCGATTTCGGCGAAGCGCTCGATCTCCGGCATTTTCCGGTCGATCTCGTCCCGGCTCAGCCCCATGATTGCGGCGTTCAGAAAGGCGTTCTCCCGGCCGGTGAACTCGGTGTTGAAGCCGGACCCAAGCTCCAACAGGGCCGCCACCCGACCGCTCAATGCCACGCTGCCCGTGGTCGGGGTCATGGTTCCGGCGATGATCTGGAGCAGGGTGCTCTTGCCTGAGCCGTTCTCGCCCACAATCCCGAAGGTGGCGCCCTGTTCGACCTGGAAGCCGACTTCCCTGAGAGCCCAGAAGTCCTGGTGGTAGCGGTGCCGCCGAAAGATCAGCTCCTTCAGTCGGGCCGAGGGCTTGGAGTAGATGCGGTAGTTCTTGGATATGTTTTCGACGGTGACGGCATGCATGGCCAAATCGCCGGAACAGGCGGGGAAAATCGGGCCTCGGGTTTGGCCGGCACCGCACTGGCAGCGGCGACGACCCCAGGCGGATCTATTCTAGCGTGGCAGAGAGCAGATTGAAACCATGGGCGGGCGGGTGGGGAGGGGATGAGTGCCTTCGGCGCGCGGGCATGGTATGGTTTCGACAGGTGCCGGGGCGGATTAGAGGGAATCATGACGACTCACGAAGATCCAAGACTGCGCGAGGCCTTTGCCCTGTTGGACGCCATGCACCGGGAGGATCCCTCGGTTGGCACCGACGGCCCCAAAAGCATCCTGGCATCACTCGACTACCACCAACGGCTCGGCCGCTGGGTTGAGCGCCTGGCTCCCGAGGCCTCCTCAGCCCTTCGCCTGGCGGCCCACAGCCAGCACGTCCGCCGCTGGGCTATCCCCCGCGACTCCTACCCCATGACCCGCAAGGGCTACCGGGACTGGAGAGACGCGCTGGGCCGGTTCCATGCCCGCGCCGCCGCCGAGGTGCTGGTGCGGGTGGGCTACGAGTCTCAAACCGTGGCCCGGGTCGAGCAGCTGCTGAGAAAGCAGCGGCTGCGCACCGACCCCGAAGCCCAAGCCCTGGAGGACGCCGCCTGCCTGGTCTTTCTGGAGGTGCAGCTCGAGGACTTCTCCCGCCAGCACACCGAAGAGAAGCTGTTGCACATTCTCCGCCGAACCTGGAAGAAGATGTCGCCCGACGCCAGGACACTGGCGCTGCGGCTGGAGCTGTCCGAGGGCGCCGCCGGTTTGGTTCGGAAGGCCGTCCGCGGGTCAGGCAACACCCCTGGCAGATAGTCCGATTGCCGCTATCCGGTTCATGTCCCGCGCCCTTTCCGGTAAGATAGCGCGCATCGTTCGTTTCAGAGAGGAGAGCCCCATGAAAGACAAGACGGATCAATCCATTCCCCTGGAAGCGGCCAAGGTGGAGTTCCTGGAGCAGATGGTCCAGGCCCACGGCCTGTCCGACATCGGCAAGGCGGTGCGCTGCCTTATCGACTACGCCCGGGAGAATCCCGACCGGCAGGCCCTGATCTTCGGGGAAGTGCGTTGCATAGACTGCTAGGACGGCATTGCCCTCCTATCCTGTCCATCCACGTTCTATCGGGAATGAATCGTTGATCCCCGGGCGGCAGCTCGGGATTCCAGAAAGCCGCCCGGGCGGCGTCCGCATGTAGCCATCGGCGCCAGCCATCGGAACGGGCGGCTTGCCCCCATCCATTCTCGACACCAGCCTCCCACTCCCCTGCCCTATCCTCGTCCGTAACGGTCTTCCAGGCGGACGATGTCGTCCTCGTCGAACTCACCGAAGGCGATCTCGAGCCAGCGGCTGGGCCGGGGACCCGCGCCCGCGGCCCGATGGCGGGTCTGGCGTGGGATGTAGACCTCCTCGTAGGCCTCCGGCTCCCAGGTCCGCTCTCCCACGGTCACCTGCAAGCCCGGGTCGAGAGCCACCCAGAGCTCGTCCCGGTGGCGGTGAAGCTGCAAAGAAAGAACTTGCCCGGGGTTGACGGTGATGATCTTGACCGTGCTCACCTGGTTGTGGGTGAAGCGGCGAAAGGCGCCCCAGGGCCGCTGCTCCTGGTATATCAGGGATCGGGGATCGTCCTGTGGGTCATGTGGCATAATGTGGCCTTCCTGCAGTCGATTGCGGTCATGGATCCCAGCTAGCCTAGACGATCGGCGCGGGCAACCTCAAGCCGGAATGCCGGTTTCCCCGACCGCCGGCCGGGACGGGAACCGAGACCCGCTCCGGGGAGGGACGACCGGATGGAGACCATGCTGGTTGCCGGAGGCGCCGGATTCATCGGCTGCAACTTCGTCCGGCTGGCGCTGGCCCGAACCGAAGCCCGGCTGGTAGTGGTGGACAAGCTGACCTATGCCGGCAGCCTCCACAACCTGGAGGGACTGGCCGGCAAACCCCGCTGCCGCTTCCTGCGGGGAGACATCGGCGACGGGGACTTCGTCCGAAGGCTCTTTCAGGACCACCGGCCGAGCTGGACGGTCAACTTCGCGGCCGAGACCCACGTGGACCGCTCCATCGACGATCCCCGCCCCTTCCTGGCCACCAACGTAGCGGGCACCGCCGAGCTGCTGGAATGCGCCCGCACCCACTACCGGCAGCTCGAGGGCTCGGCCCGCCGCCGCTTCCGTTACCTGCAGGTCTCATCGGACGAGGTCTACGGAAGCGCCGAGGGAAAATCGACCTTCTCGGAAGCCACCGCCTGCGCTCCCAACTCCCCTTACGCGGCGTCCAAGGCCGCCGCCGACCACTGGGTGCGGGCCTATCACCGGACCTACGGCCTGCCGACCCTCATTACCCGATGCTCCAACAACTACGGACCCTATCAGTTTCCCGAAAAGTTGATACCGTTGATGGTGCTGAACGCCATGGAGGCCAGGCCGCTGCCCATCTACGGAGACGGCGGGAATGTGAGGGACTGGCTGCACGTGGAGGACCACTGCGCCGCCCTGCTGCTGGTGCTGCAAGGAGGTCGCCCGGGAGCCGGCTACAACATCGGCGGCGGCAACGAGCGCACCAACCTGGAGATGGTGGACCAGGTTTGCGCCTGCCTGGAGGCGCTGCTTCCGGCTGCAACCAACCCGGCCATGCAGCGCCGGGGGCTTGCGGCCTACGCCGACCTGAAGAGGCAAGTGCCCGATCGACCGGGCCACGACCGCCGCTATGCCGTGGATTCCGGAAAGATCCGGAGGGAGCTGGATTGGGCTCCCAGATACGCCCTGGAGGGAGGCCTCGCCCAAACGGTGCGCTGGTACGCCGAACACCGGGACTGGTGCCGCAAGGTACAGGAAGACAACTACGACCGACGACGGCTGGGGACCGCGGACAGGGTGGAATCATGAGAAAGGGAATCATTCTGGCCGGAGGCTCGGGCACCCGAATGGCTCCCGTGACCCGGGTCATCAGCAAGCAGATTCTCCCGGTCTACGACAAGCCGATGATCTACTATCCGCTGTCGACCCTCATGCAGGCCGGGATCACGGACATTCTGGCGATCACCACTCCCCGGGACCGGCCCGCCTTCGAGGAACTGATGGGTGACGGCAGCCAGTGGGGCCTGAGCCTGAAATATGCGGTTCAGCCTCGTCCGGAAGGCATTGCCCAGGCCTTCCTCATCGCCAGGGACTTCCTGGAGGACCAGGCGCCGGCGCTGGTACTGGGCGACAACATCTTCTACGGCCAGGGACTCTCCCAGAGTCTTCGCCGGGCCAGCCGGCAGAGCAGCGGGGCCACCGTCTTCGCCTACCAGGTGCGCGATCCGCAGCGCTACGGCGTGGTCTCCTTCGACGAAGAGAGCCGGCCCACCGGCCTGGAGGAGAAGCCGGCGCGGCCCCGCTCCTCCTACGCGGTGACCGGGCTCTATTTCTACGACCGGCAGGTGGTGGACCTGGCCGCACGGCTCAAGCCTTCGGCCCGCGGCGAACTGGAGATTTCGGATCTGAACCGGGAATACCTGGCCATGGGCCAGTTGCGGGTGGAGAAGCTGGGACGGGGGATAGCCTGGCTGGATGCGGGCACCCGCGAGTCGCTGCTGCAGGCATCGGTCTTCATTCAGACCCTGGAGGAGCGCCAGGGTCTGATGGTGGCCTGCCCGGAGGAAATCGCGCTCGAAATGGGATGGATCGAGGCCGCTGACGTCCGCCGCATGGCCAGGTCGATGCAGGGAAGCCCCTACGGGCGCTATCTGATGGGTCTGGTGGAGCCGAAGGAATAGGTCATGAAAGTCACCCGGACGGCGCTGCCGGGAGTGCTGATCATCGAGCCCGACGTCTACAGCGACACCAGGGGTTTCTTCCTGGAGTCCTACCACGCCCTACGCTACCACCGGCAGGGCCTCCCGCTGGAATTCGTGCAGGACAACCACTCCCTCTCACGCCATGGAACCCTGCGGGGGTTGCACGCCCAGGTGCGACAGGCCCAGGCCAAGCTGGTTCGGGTGATCGAGGGGGAGGTGTTCGACGTGGCCGTGGACATCCGGCTGGGGTCGCCCACCTTCGGGCGTTGGACCGGCGTCTGTCTCTCGGCGGTCAACCGCAGGCAGTTCTTCATTCCCGAGGGCTTCGCCCACGGCTTCGCCACCACCAGCCCTTCGGCCCAGGTGGAGTACAAGTGCAACCGGTACTACGACCCGGACGACCAGATCGCCATACGCTGGGACGATCCGGAGATCGGGATCGAATGGCCCATCCGGCAACCCCTCCTGTCCGCCAAGGACCGTGACGCCCCCCTGTTGAGCCAACTCCCCGACCGACTGCCCCGCTTCGACTGAAGTCGGCAAAACCCCCCGGGAGCGCGGGCGTCCCGCCCGCAAAAGACTTCCCGCAGCCTCGGCCATCTCCTCCACCGGCTTCGACCGGCAACGGCGCCAGCACTCTGCTTCGGCCGGGCCCATGCCGTTCCAGACGGCAGGGTGGCCGGGTGCCCCATCGCAGGGAAACTGAGTGGCACCGAACGGCAGTGCATGCGGGCGGGACGCCCGCGCTCCCGGGGGGATGACCGACCAAGGAATACGGTCAATGCAAGCGAATCGTTCGGGAAACGGAGTTTGCCGTCCGCTCTTCCCTACCGCTTCACCTGGGCCAACTGGGAGCGGACGCTGCTTCGCAGCATGGCCAGGTCGTTGGAGAGGTCGATCATCTGAAATCCCCGTGAGATCCACTTGTTGGCGGCAGCCACGTCGCGCACAGGCAGGCCGGCGGGCTTGCCGACGGCCTGGCACCCCTCCAGGATCCGCATGAGCTGGCGCTCGTGTTCGGGGTCGCTGCCGATCTGCTCGGCCTTGAGACCCATGGACAGACCCAGATCGTGGGGACCGATGAAGCCCACGTCGATACCGGGAACCGCCATGATCTCCTGAATCTGATCCACGCCCTCGAGGTCCTCGATCTGGGGAATCAGCAGGATCTGCTCATTGGCGACGGCCGGGTAGTCGACAAAGGTCTGATTGCGACCGGTTCCGGCGGAGCGCTGGCCCAGCGGAGGATAGCGGACCGCCTGCACCAGGGCTTCCGCCTGGGCGCGGTTGGACACGTGGGGAATGACCACGCCGAGGGCGCCGGCGTCCAGCACCCGGGCGATGTCTTCCGATTTGTGGGACCACACCCGGGCCAGGGGAACGGCGCCCCGCGACTCGATGGCCCGGAATCCGTTGGCGGCATCGTCCAACGCCCAGGGCCCGTGCTCCATGTCCACGGTCAGCCACTCGAACCCTTCGGTGGCGAGGACTTCGGCAGCCAGGGTAGAGGCCAGGTTCAGCCAGGAACCGACCGACACCTTTCCGGCGTTCAGCGCAACCTTCAGGGGATTTTCCAATCGCATGCAAGCCTCCGGATCGGGAATTCATGAATGCTCGCCGGGTGGAGCGCAGCCAAGTCTGGCCCCGGGGCCGGACGGCGGTCCATTGTGACGGCAACGAGGAAGCCAGTCAACCGGAAGGGACATCGCGGGGTCTTGTGGCTGCTCGGGAATACAGGCTGGCCGTTTCCGGGAAAAATCCTGTGCATGCTGCGCATCGATGTTGATTGTCCCTGCAAATCACGAGGCGCCGCGTCTGCCCCCCACCGGCTCGACTGCGGCTGAATCTCCTATGTGACGATCTCGCCGATTCCGTCCCCCCCACCGGTTCGACTGCGGGCGGGGCCCTTGTCTCACCGACTCCCCCTCCAGGGGGGAGTGATCCTTGAGGCCAGCACGAGACTTCTTGCCCGATTCCTGTGCAGGATGTAAACCCTGTTTGCGGTTTAGGGTGTGGAGGATGCTTCACGGGAGCGCCGGGGTTCCGCCAGTGGGCGAACCTGTTTTGCCAATCCAGCGGTTGTTTTCTCACCGGGAACGCCCTAAATTAGGAAATTCAATTTTCAGACGCTCAGATTCGGGGCCACCGGCCGGTTCCTGCGCCCCGACGATGCACGGAGAGCGGCAGAGACAGGCACCCATCGATGAGACGACAACACGGGAATCCAATATGAAAAACCACGTCCAGGACGTCCGTTACGAGCCGGACGAACGACCTCCGCTTCCTCTCACCATAGGCCTCGGGCTGCAGTACGCCACGCTGACGGCCGCCGGAATCGTGCTGACTCCGGCGATCCTGGTTGGAGCCGCGGGGGGCAACGAAGCCTATCTGGTATGGGCCGTGTTTGCCGCGCTGGTGGTCAGTGGAGTCACCACGGTGATCCAGTCCGCTCGCATCGGCCGCCTCGGCTCCGGCTACCTCCTGCTCATGGGGAGCAGCGGCGCCTTCCTGGCCGTCTGCGTGGCGGCGCTGGAACGGGGTGGCGGGGGCCTGATGGCCAGCCTGATCATCGTCTCCTCCCTGTGTCAGTTCTTTCTGGCGGCAAAACTCTCGCTGTTCAGGAAGATCTTCACGCCGACCGTAGCCGGCACCGTGCTGATGCTGATCCCGGTCACGCTGGGACCGATCATCTTTCGCAAGCTGAACGACGTGCCGGCGGAGGCTGCGCCCTCGGCCGCCCCGGTCACGGCAGGCCTGACCCTGGCGCTGATGGCCGTGATCTCAATGCGGGCCAGCGGCGTCTGGAGGCTCTGGGCCGGGGCTCTGGGAATGGTTGCGGGCAGCGCCTGCGGCGGCCTCTTCTACGGAATCTACGACACCCGGCGCGTCCTGGAGGCCGACTGGGTCGGTTTTCCGCAGCTTGCCTGGCCGGGTCTCGACTTCGGCTTCGGCCCCGACTTCTGGGCCCTTCTGCCCGCCTTCGTGCTGGTAACGCTGGTGGGCGCCTTGGACACCATCGGAGACGGCATCGCCATCCAGCGGATCTCATGGCGCAGGCCGCGTGCCATCGACTTCCAGTCGATCCAGGGGGCGCTCACGGCCGACAGCCTGGGCAACCTGCTGTCCGGCCTGACGGGCACGGTTCCCAACACCACTTACGCGGCCAGCATTGCGGTGGCCGATCTCACCCGGGTGGCGGCCCGGGTCGTCGGCATCTGCGTCGGTGTCATTTTCGTGGTGCTGGCGTTTCTGCCGAAGCTGGTCGCCGTCATCGTTGCCATTCCCGGTCCGGTGGTGGCCTCCTACTACATCGTGCTGGTGGCATCCCTCTTCATTCTCGGCGTCCGGGTGCTCATGCACGACGGGCTGGACTATCGCAAGGGCTTCGCGGTAGGCATCGCCTTCTGGCTGGGCATCGCCTTCCAACTCCAATGGATCTATCCCGAGCTCCTGCAGGGCGCCTGGAGCGATCTGCTCGGAAACAGCATGACGGTCGGCGGGGTGACCGTGATTGTTCTGACACAGTTCGTGGAGCTGACAGGACCGCGCCCCCGGCGCCTGAAGGCGGAACTGACCCTGGCCAACCTGCCGAAGATCGACTCGTTCCTGTCCGCTTTTGCCGCACGCGGCAAGCGCAGCCGGGAGATGACCGATCGACTGCGTGCAGTCGGCGAGGAGATGCTGCTCACCCTGACGCGGCCGGAGGACGAAGGCAGGGCGCCCTCGGGACGCCACCTCCTGCTCGTGGCGCGCAACGATGGAGATGCGGTCGAACTCGAGTTTGCGGCCACGACCGACGACACCAATCTGGAGGATCAGTTGGCGCTGCTGGGTGAACAGACCAGCGGTCCCCCGGTCGAGACGGAGGTCTCTCTCAGGCTGCTGCGCCACTATGCGTCGTCGGTGCGCCACCAGCAGTTTCACGACACGGACGTGATCACCGTCCGCGTCGGACCGGCCGCCTCCATGTGAGCGGTTGGGCAGCGGGCGTCAACTCGGCCCGCGGGAGATAGGGGACGTTGTTTCGGAAAGGCAGTGCGTTCCCGGGACCCGACTATTGATTCGCCACCTACGCGTTTATGTTGTATCTCTGGTAACAAGCTAATTATAAAAGACTTATTTTGTATCAGACCGCTTCAATCCCCCCATTTGCAAGTGGGCCACCTCTACGACGCCAAGTCCTTGCCCCCCGGAGGTGGAAATCGTTGATCGGTTCGCGGCCGTCGGAGGCCGGGATTTCCTGCTCCTATCGGACGACCTCTTCCATGACGACATCGAAGTCGCCATGGCGTTCGACGGTCTCCTGCCCCCGGAATCTGCGAGCTTTGCCGGGCGGGCTGCCATTTCCAGGCCCCTGGCATGCCAGAACACCCCGGAACGCCTCCTGCACCGATTTCGCCTCAGGAACCCCAGGCCCCCCCTGTGGGGGATCCGGAAAGGCCGGCTCTCTCAGCGTTCCTGTGGTCGTCAATGCCCAAAACCCTGCGATTTTCGATGCCCGTTGACACGCGGCCAAGCGGGAGGCGACTCGGCATATCGGGAAGCGCTAGCGGGTGAGGCTGACTTGTGCCTGGGTGGCTGACTGGACTCGCGATAGACAACAACTGTGACCGACCCCGCCGAGTTGACGAAGTAATTCAGGATTTCAAGAATTCCCAACCCATTGTCCGCATCCAAACAGGAGCGCCGACAGGGAAGGAAGGACTGCAGGTTAGACGGATTGCATCCACAGGCTGCCGCCGCGGTGCGGGACGCAGAGCGGCATGCGCGTCTCGAACAAATCACGGCGGCACTTGTAGATCCAGTCTGACAGGTAGAGCACCCGGAAGTTGGGGTTGGCGCAGAGAAACGCACGCACGAAATAGGTCTCATTCCAGGACCGGTTCTGGTCTGCGATCCAAGCCTCAGGATATTCAAAGGGGAAAAAGATGTCGTGCAGGTGGACGAGCACGCCGGGGCGGAGCCGTGGGAGAATGCGAAACAGGTAGTCGAGGACGTCGCTGCCGGTCTTGCCCACGTGCGAGGAATCAATGAATAGGACGTCGCCGGCGTCGAGGTCGGTGAAGAGCGAGAGTGGCGTCTCCTGCAAGCGCTGCGGACGGACAGACTTGCGATACTTGAGGTCGTCGCCGAAGAGTTCGAGTGCGGGCTCCGGATGGGGCTCGATAAAGGTCATTTCGAGCGCACTGCCGAGATGCTGCTCGTTGATGTCGATGGCCGCACAGGAGGAATAGCCCGCCCCGACCTCAACAAAACGACGGGGACGGAACTCCAGCAGGAAACCAAGAAGGGCCAGGGCGTCGGCGAGCGGGAAGCTGGGGTTGGCGTAATGGTAGCGCCGGCCGGGCGCGGGCTGCTCCGGGAACGGATTTGCCGGATAGTGCGCCGCGATCTTGTCGAACCAACGCAGCAACTCACCTTCATCGATGCCAAACTCCGCCGGCACCGCATCGGGGTGTGCTTCCTGTTCCATGGCCCGGCGAACCCAATTGTCGTCGGGGTCGACGATGGGCGAATAGTAATGACCGGGAGGTTCATAAAGCTGATTCGCCCGCTGCTCGGCCGCGAGCGAAGACAGGGCTTCCAGCCGCTGGTCGCGCGCGGCAATTTCTTCTCCAAGGCGCACAAGACGGACCCGCGCGTCAGCAAGGCTCTCCTGCAATGATCGGTTCTCGTCGGCAAGACGGCGGCACGCAGGAATTCTCAGCAGCAGGCGAAGGAGAAAACCGCCCGGCGGGGATGTTTCTTGTGATTGGGAGTTCCTTGGGGCGATAGTCATAGCCAGCCCCGCAAGATTCTTCGCGAGCGAACGGACGTCGAGGGTCGGAATACAGGAAGCACGGCGAATTCAACAGCAAATCCGCCGAGAATCTAATCACATCCCGAACCGGTGGCTTCAGACGGGGGAAGTCCCGATCCGGATAATCACTCGCTTTCCCTGGACCGCTCGATCAGGTCAGACCATTAGCCTGGGTCGTATCTCTGAAGGCCGGGAAAGACAGAGCCGCCCCGCTTGCCCTATTTCGGGAATACCAGTTTGGGCAGAACGACCTTGCCAGGAGTGGATACAGGCTTTGCACCTATCATTTGAGGATGCGGACGGGCAATGATCTTCATTTCCGAGCTGCGAACCAGGGCTGCCAGACCTTCATAGTTGGGGAACCACCAGCAAGTATCATCTCCGTTATGGTCGTGTTCGACGAAGCGGAAATCGGGAGCAAAAGCGTTAGCCGCTTCCTCCTTGGCCGACTGGATCAGGATGGGCTCCTTGGCCATCTCCGCAAGCCGATCCTGGACGATGGTAGGATACTTGAGGTGATAGATCAAGCCGACACAGACAATGGTATCGAACCGGCTCTCGGTGGTGAGGCAAGGGTGTGCGCGTCATCGATAGCCGTCTCGATTTCCACTTCGAATTGATCGGCTGTGAACTCTGCTTGCTCATTGAACCGGACCAAAGGATCCACCAGAACACCCCGGGCGGCGCCTCGTCTTTTCATCTGGACGGCAAAAAATCCGGCATTGTCTCCAAGGTCTAGAACGGTTTTTCCGGTCAAGTCCTTGGGGACGTGGGCCTTGAGCAGATTCCATCGGGCCTCGACGTCGTATCCAGGTTCCTGACCGCTGCCGGTTCGGACTCGGTTGCTGAATTACTGGAATAACTCGGATCGGCGGCTCCTGAACTTCATTGGTTGAACCACGTCCCCTACCCACACAAGTTATTCCAGTAATTCAACAACGTCCCCGCCGATCCGCGGCAGAGCCTTCGTGAGCCCGCTCCAACGCCTTGGGTGACCTGGTGGTCCTTCGTGTGACTTGGTGGATTACTCTCTTGGATCTTGCGGCTCGATTCCTGCGACTCCCTCCTCACCCGCCGAGCCAGCGAAACGCCTGGGCCACGCAGAAACAGACCAGAAAGCCCATGGCGATGGGGAGGAGCGCCGAGGCCGCCGTCCACTTGACGCTGCCGGTCTCCTTCCAGATGGTGTAGAGAGTGGTGGAGCAGGGGTTGTGCAACAGGCTGAACAGCATCAGGTTGATTCCGGTCAGCAGCGTCCAGCCGTCTGCCTCCAGCACTCCCAGTGTGGCCGAGGCCGCATCGAACTCGAACATGACGCCGGCGCCCTCCCCCACCCCCGAGAGACCGGCGCTCAACACGGTCAGCATCAGCACGGTGGGGATGACGATCTCGTTGGCGGGGATGGCGATGATGTAGGCCAGCAGGATGACGCCGTTGAGCCCGATGAGAAGCCCGAAGGGGTCCATCCCCTGGATCAGGTGCTCCGCCAGGCTGGTGCCGCCGACATGAATGTTGGATACCAGCCAGATGGCGGCGCCGGCCGGCACGGAAAACACCACCGCCCGCCAGAGCACGATCAGGGTGCGGTCGATGAGGGAGGTGTAGATGGTCTGCAGGATCCGGGGGGGACGGTAGGGGGGCAGTTCCAGGCTGAAGGCCGAAGCCTCTCCCTTGAGCAGGGTGCGGGACAGTCCCCAGGACACCAGGAAGGTGCACCCCACTCCCAGCAGCACCACCGCCATCACCGACCCCGCCGACACCAGCCCGGCCAGGGCCGGAGGGGCCAGGCTGCCGATGAAGATGGTGGCGATCAGGATCTGGGTGGGCCAGCGGCCGTTGCAGAGGGAGAAGTTGTTGGTCAGGGTGGCGATCAGCCGTTCCCGGGGACTGTCGATCACCCGGGTGGCCACCACCCCGGCCGCATTGCATCCGTAGCCCATGGCCATGGTGAGGGCCTGCTTGCCGTGGGCTCCGGCCTTCTTGAACCAGCGGTCCAGGTTGAAGGCCACCCGGGGCAGATAGCCGAAGTCTTCCAACAGGGTGAAGAGGGGGAAGAAGATGGCCATGGGGGGCAGCATCACGCTCACCACCCAGGCCATGGCCAGGAACATGCCGTCGATCAGCAGACCGTCGAGCCACCAGGCCAGTCCGGCCGCGGCCGCCGCCTGCTTGAGGGCGGGATGGAGGGTTTCCAGGAACAGGGAGGATAGCAGGCTGGAGGGTACGTTGGCCCCGGCGATGGTCACCCACAGCACTGCCGCCATCAGCAGCATCATGATGGGGAAGCCCAGCCAGCGGCTGGTGACCAGCCGGTCGATGGTCCGGTCCAGGTCGAAGGCAGGCCGGGTGTCGTCCCGACTCAGCACCCGATCCGAGATCCGGGCGGCATCGGTGTAAAGCGCCTCCATCAGCGAGTCGTGGAGGTCGGGCCCCACCTCCCAGCGCAGATTGGCCGCCGCCTCCAGCACTTCTTCCCGGGTGTTCACAGGATTCATCCCGCCCTCTCCGCCGGCGCCGCCGTTCCCACCCCTTCCGGGGCTCTCACCAGTCCGGCCAGCTCCCCCGAGCGCACGGCTTCCTCGATCCTGGCGTCCCCCTCCAGCAGGCGCAGGGCCACCCAGCGGGCATTGGGAAGATCGGGGAAGGCCGCCTCCAGCTTTTCAACCAGCAGGCTGACGGCACGCTTGAGCGCCGGGGGCTCACTCTGAATGCGATGGGGCTTGCAGACGAAACTGCCGGTGGCGACCTGGTGGATCATGTCGATCAGCAGGGGAACGCCCCGTCCCTGGCGAGCCGCCGCAGGCACCACCGGGACGCCAAGCTCCCGCGCCAGGGATCGTTGGTCGACCGTCAAACGGTGACGCTCGGCTTCATCCATGAGGTTCAGGCAGACCACCGCCCGCCCGGTGATTTCCAGCACCTGGCAGACCAGGTTGAGGTTGCGCTCCAGCCGGGTGGCGTCCACCACGATCACGGTCACGTCGGGTTGTCCGAACAGGATGAAGTCGCGGGCGATCTCTTCGTCGGTGCTGGTGGAGAGCAGCGAGTAGGTGCCAGGCAGGTCGACCAGCTTGTAGTGGCTGCCCTGGTAGGCAAAGCCGCCCTCGGCCCGGGTCACGGTCTTGCCAGGCCAGTTGCCGGTGTGTTGGCGTAGGCCGGTGAGGCTGTTGAACAGGGTGCTCTTGCCGGTGTTGGGATTGCCGGCCAGGGCCACCACAAAGTCGTAGCGGTCCATGTTCACCCCCAGCCGCTTCAGATTGGCCGGATGGTGGGCGGGGCAGACCTCGCAGGCGCTTGGAGGGTGAGTCGGTTGCATCAGGCCACCTGTCTTCGGGAGTTGATCCGGATACTGGCCGCCTGCTCCCCGCGCAGCGCGATCAGCGCTCCCCGGATCCTGAAGGCCGTCGGATCTCCCACCGGACTCTTCATCTCGGCTGCCACCACCGTCCCGGGAAGGAGGCCCAGGTCCATGAGGCGGCGCCTTTCCAGGCCCCGGCAGTTGGGAGACAGACCGACCACGGTGGCTTCTTCGCCGGGTTCCAGGCACGCCAGAGTTTCCAGGGACTCTTCCACCGGCTGCTCCCGCGGCAGGGAAACCACCGAAACGTTGGCGGCCACAATGGGCGCCAGCACATGCTCCTCGCCTTCAGCCCAAAAGCAGATGCGCTCGGCCGAAACGTGGGTCAACTGAACCGCCATCAGGGGATGCAGCCCTTCGGCCACCAACTGGGCATAGACGGCCTCGGGCTCGTCCTCCAGATGGGCGATCCTGGCCCGTTCTCCCACCGCCAGGCTGGTGAGCGGTTGGCCCCGGCGCGGGGGGAGCTGCCCCCGTTGGGTGGGGATGGGATCGCCGTGCGGATCGAAGGGCGGGTTGCCCATGCGGGCCGCCAGGGCATCGGCTTCGCTGGAGGACAGGCGATGCTCCTCCTGCTCGGCGCGCTTGTGCCAGTCCGGCTCCTTCAGTCCCGTCTCCTCCGAGAGGTAGCGCTCCCAGAGGCGATGCGCCCGGATGATTCGCAGGGCGTACTCTCTTCCCTTGGGGGTCAATCGTAGCGAGGCGCCTTCGGAAGTGACCAGCTCACCGGCCTCGATGCGCTGAACCAGCCCGGCCACCCTTTCCACGGGTGTGCCCAGAGCTCCGGAAAGGCTCTGAATCGTCGCCTCCCGCTGCTCGTACTCGCAATGGTAGAGGTGCTTGAGTGCATCCTCGGACAGCACCCGGTCAGACAGGCGCAGCCACCTGCGCCAGCGCTCCAGCCAGCCAGGTCCGGGCCGAAACAGGAAATAGATCGCCAGGGCAGCCAGAACCAACAGTATGGGACCCGTCAGCTCGTTCATGGGAATCTCCGGTCCGCCCGGCCAAATCAATGGCGGGCGGCCCAGCGCGGCTGATTCCTACTCGTTCCAAGCGCCTCGGCCGGGCCGGCCGACAGCCCCCTGGGATGCGCGACTCTCCGGGAGTGCAGCGGGGGCGGGGGGGCGGTCCTTCAGGGGCAACACAAAGATGCTCCTGGAGGCCTCCAGCCCCAGGTATACAGGCTCCCGGCCGGATTCGGGGAGCAGCTTCAACGGCCCCTGAAACGGGGCCTTCTCTTGCAGCGAGAGCCGGGTGGCCGGACGCAGGCCGACCTTGTCCAGATAGGCCAGGAACTCGGGGTCGCTGTTGGTGACCTTGCGGACGCTGTAGCTCCCCGGTTCGGCCTCGGCCAGGCAGAGGTCGTCCTCCACCTGCCGAAACCCCCGGGCGTCGGGGATGGCTTCTCCGTGGGGGTCCTGGGAGGGAAAGTCCAGCAGGGCGTCGATCCGGGATATGAACAGGTCGGAAACGGCATGCTCCAGGCGTTCGGCCTCCTGGTGGACCTGCTCCCAACCGTAGCCCAGCACCTGGTGGAGGAACATCTCCAGCAGCCGGTGACGGCGCAGAATCCGCACGGCCACCTGACGTCCCTTCCGCGTCAGTGTGGCCCCGTAGTAGGGCTTGTATTCCAGCAGTCCGGCCTTCTTCAACTTTCTCAGCATGTCGGTGACAGTAGCGTCGGCCACGTCCAGGTGACGCGCCACCCTGGAGGTGCTGGCCCTCTGCTTCATGTCCTCGATCTTGAGGACCACCTTGAGATAGTCCTCCACGGTGCTGGAGACGGTTGCCTTCTTCTGCGATTCAGCTGCCACCGGATTACCCTTCGTTTGCTTTCATACCAATTTAGAGTAACCGAAAAAGACACCCTTCGCAAGCGTCCAATGTGTTCTTTTCAGGTTGTCAAGAGCACTTTGGAATTTTATTAGACTGATCTAAAAATGAGGGGTGGGCAGGAGGGATCGCCAGTTGGAGGGTGAAGGACCGAAGGATCCAACGTTGTCGGAGAGGCGGGTGGGACAACTATTGAATCCTGCACGAGAACCGTCCTGTTTCATGCGAGGTCGGCCCCTGGCCTGCCGGGTGGATCATGCCGGGTGAAACAGAGACCTCGTACCAACCCCGGAGACTGGGGCCCCAGCGGCTCGACGGCGGGCTGGATCTCCTATGTGGCGACCTCGCCGGTTCCGTCCCCCCCCCCACCGGTTCGACTGCGGGCGGAGCCCTAGTCTCACCGACTCCCCCTCCAGGGGGGAGTGATGCTCGTGCGTTGTATGCAAGCCTCAGGAATCACTCCCCCCTTGAGGGGGAGTCGCAGAAGCCGAGCCGCAGGCGAAGGCTGATGCGGAGGGGGGCATACGCGACGCCGCAAAGCTGCGGCTTCCTGAGACGCAGCGTTTGTTTCAACTTAGGCCGGCTTCCTGAAATGCTCGCATGACCTGTTCCCTGGAGAGACCGGGGCACTCCAGGTAGCGCCTTCCCTCCGCCGGAAGGTCCACTCGGCCTCCCGTGGACCGAAACGCCACCGGGCCCTTCCCCGGGTCCTGCCATAAACGCAAGCTATCCCCCGGAAGTTCCAGTTCCACCCGGCCGCTGCCCGCCGTGTGCCAGTAGACGATCCAGGAAGCTCCCTGGTGCTCGAAGTAGAAGGCGCGCAGCCGGTCGCCGCCGGCTCGCTCGATCTGACGGCAGGGCGCCAACTCGAATTCTCCGGATGCCGTCAGCAGCAGGGTGTGCTCCTGGTCGAGATTCTTGAGGGCCTCCCGGTGGGCCGGCGTCAGCCAGCGGTTCACCCTCACCTCCTCCCACCGTCGCAGGACTTCAAGATTGTCCGGCGTCCTGGGGTGTCTTGAAAACAGCTCCAGCCGCCCACGGAAGGAAATGGGGCAGTCCCAGGCGGCGGCCCGGCTGGTGACGAATTCCAGCATGTCCGGTTGGGTCCCCATGGTCTCCGCCGAGGATTCCCAGTAATCGATCCACCCGTAGTTGAGGCCGGTAAAGTCCTTGGCGATGCGGGGCGCCTCCTCGCAGGGATGGGCCCGGGTGGCATCCTTCATGACCTCCGGGCGGAAGATGTCGAAGGCGTTGCCCCGGGTGAGGATGTGCCAACTGAAGTGAGACTTGCAGGCCCCTTCCGCAAACAGCGGTCCGGGCTTCATCTGCCTCCAGGTGAGCCACTGGGCGCGGGAGACGTTGAACCAGTAGGGCGGAGGGACGTCCTCGGCGCCGTCGAAGTAGGCGAACCGGAAGCCGGCCCGGCCGTAGAGCTTCCCCAGGCGTTGGGCGACCTCCTCCTGGATGCCGGTCTTCTGGTCGTAGACGCCGACCACGCCGGCGACCTCTCCCAGCAGGCCGAACTTGCGTCCTGGCCGGTGTCGCCGGGCCCGGGTTCCCAGCGCTCCCCTCCGGCATTCCATAAAGCGGTAAGGGCGCTGGGTGGTGAAGGAGCCATATTCCACCAGTTCCTCCTCCAGTTTCAGCACCTTGACCGCCGAGTCCAGCTCGCAGCCTTCGGGATTTTCCTCGACCTCGATTGCGGTCTGCGAGGTATCCACGGCGCCGGCCAGGGTAAAGGTGCGCTTCAGGTTGAGGCGGGGGTCTGGCCGGGGCGTGATATAGGGGTCCTGCCCGATGGCCTTGTTGTAGTGGTGATGGAGTCCCGGAATCAGGCCGGCATCCTCGATCTTGCGGACGATCCGCTGCAAGTCGCGTATGCCTTCCGGGTAGCGGTCCTTGCGAAAGCGATAGTGGCCCGGGTTCGGGGCGAAGGCGGTGTAGTAGATCATGAAGGTCCGGAATCCGCCTCGCCTGGCGTATTCCAGGTGGAGATCGATATTGGCGGGGGTGACGTCACTGACCCAGTAGTAGGAGTAGGGGTACTCCCTGCGCCGCCGACTCTCCACATCGGGAGGCAGGTCGAAGTCCTTCTCCACCTGAGCTACCCCGTCCAGGATCCGCTCGGCGCCGGTCACGACGAGCGCCGCTCCCACCCCCTCCAGCTTGACCCCCCGTACGGCCGCGGCCTGCATCAGGTGGTATCCGTCCCGTTCCAGTCCGTCGATGCGCGGGTGGGGATCGGTTCCCAGTAGGCAGACCGCCACCGAGTCGTCCCACTGGACGTTCAGCCACTCTCCGAAATGTTTGCGGTCCCGAACCGGGAGCTGGAGCAGGCACACCTCGTCGAGCGGAGTCGGCCGTTTCTGGCGAAAGCCCGGCTTTTTGGCCGACTCGATCTTCTCCACGGAAAAGCTGAAGTAGTCTTCGGTGACCCCGGTCCTGAGGGTGATTTCATGATCCACCAGCTCGAATTCCAGCAGCAGCCGATCCCCCTCCCGGTGCACCGAACGAACCGGGAAGGTCCTGGATTTGGCGGGGTACCTGAGCTGCAGCTCGTTCTCGTAGGGACGGTACTGGGTCACCGAAAACGCGGGGGCCGCGGTCCCGGGAGCCAGGCACTCCTGGCCGGTCTGTTTGTGCCAGAGGCTGCGGGCGATGCCGTCCGCCCCGATGATCAACCTGGCTTGCCGGTTCTCCAGGACGATGTCGTCGGGTCCCGGAGTGAACTGCCTGTCGGTGGTCGAACCCCGCTTTCCTGCCTGTTCCAGCCCGCAGGCGGGGGTCAGCAGCCCTGCGGCTCCCGCCAGAGTTCCGGACTTCAGAAAGGCCCGCCGGCTCTGACCGCCCGACCCCCGGCCTCCGCCGGGAGATTGTTTGGCTTCATTCTCCATCATCTGTGCTCCTGATCGCTTGCGCGCCGGGGGGGATGGGTCAATTCCAGGACGCCCAGAGGCTCAGGACTCAGGAATTGCGCGCTTCGACTCGACGCAATAAACAGGTCTTTCCGCTGGGTCTGGATTATACGCGGATTCCGTCCCGCATTCCGCAAGCAACAGGAAGGTTGTGAGCGTAAGGGGTGGGCCGGTTTCTGGGGGTGGGGTCCGGTGCTTTCCATGGGGTTACGCTCAAGGCGGTAGGGTTCGGAGGGGTATTCAATTTTCTTCGATAGATACGAACCAGCCTTTCACGGGACAGGCCGGGAGAATATCCACCAGTCCCCGGTTCTTCGGTGTTTCGGCAAGCACCAGGCGATATTCACCTTTATCCACCCGTTCAGTTTCAAAGGCTTGGCCGGGTTGGATGTTGTCGTGCTTGGGCAATTCAACCGGTATGACAATCCGGCCTTTGGTGGAAATCACCGTTTTCATGTCAAGGAAGGTAACATCTTGGCAGGGCGATTGTCGATCTTGAGAGCTACGGCTATTTCCCCCAATCTGGGCCGATAAGCCTTTCAATCGGCCAACTCCCTTACCAAGAACCCGCCAATCCCGCGGGAAACCCGAGCTGAAGTTGGAATCATTCAGGAAGCTGCCTTCGAGAGGTGCAGAACTGCCGTCGGAAGGAGTATGATGGTGTCGCCGATATTGCTCCGGAGGTCCAAAGGGAGGCACGACGATGGATGCTTGCAAGGTCTTTGACCCGGAACAGTTGCAGGAAGGTGGTGAATTTCTGAAGCAGCAAGGGTATGTGATTTTCGACCGGGTCTTCCGAGGAAAGGAACTGCAGCAGCTCATTGCGGATTGTGACCGGCTCATGGCCCGGGAGCGCGAATTTCACTTCGATCCGGGAGACGGCCCGGAATCTCCCGACGATGCTGAAATCGAAGCCTACCTGGCCAGAACCTACAAGGTAGGTGCGGAAGAGCTAAGCCGGGTCATGAAGAGGATCCGCCACACCAGGGCTCTCAATCACGATACTCCCTGGCCGGTGCCAGCGGAAGAGGTGAACCACAATTTTCTCCACATCCCCCTGCTCCTGGACGAAGGCCGCATGCAGCGCTGCTTCAACCTTCCGGCCAAGCTGATCGGCTGTGACCGTCTGTTCGACCATCCCATTCTGCGGCAGATCATGGGCGAACTGCTGGGGAAGGATTGCGTGCTGTCCGATATGGCCGCCACCCGTATCGGCCCCCATTCGGAACCTTCCTACTGGCATGTCGATTCGCCATTCACCATGGTCCCCGAGCCACTCCCCACCATCCCCATGGCTATCGCCATCGGCTGGATGCTGGACGACTTCACCGTGGAAAACGGAGCTACCCGAGTGGTGGCCGGCACCCACCTCAGCGGCAGGAAGCCGCCCTGGACCTACGATGCGGTCGAAGGCGAGGTGGCGCTGACGGCCCCTGCCGGCAGCTTGGCGATCTGGTTTTCCCAGACCTGGCACCGGGCCGGAACCAACCTGACGGACGGCCCCCGGCGGGCCGTGCTGGGGAATTTCATTCGCGCCTGGATCAAACCCTTCACCGACTATACCCGCAGCGTTCCTGACGATATCGTGGATCGCTACCCACCCCACGCCCGCTACCTGCTGGGCTGGTCGGCCTTCGGTCCGGCCCGCGGCTGACCCCGCCCGCGGCTTCTGAACGGGTGTTCTGTCTCAGATAGTAGCGTTGCCGTATTTCTGTGCGCAACGGCGCCGGATTCAAGGAGCGACGACGCAGTTATGCAACCACTGTTTGCAGTCCTGACGCTTATGACAGCCGGCTATCTCCTGGCGGGATGTCTATCAGCTGACAATCCGCCAATTCCACGGACGCCGGAGGACGATTCCTCTCGCTTCCGCTACCTCCTGCTCGACAGCCGCATCCTCGAAGAGAAGCACAACCTCCGTCTGGCTGTGGGGACCGTCAGCAAGCATCCAGCCAATCCGCTCTTTGGCGAAGACAAGCCCTGGGAGCAGCGTTTCGACAACCTGTACGCGAACGTCATTTACGATGATGAGCAGAAAATCTACCGATGCTGGTACAACCCCTTCATCGCAGATCCGCTGGTCAGGAAGACTCCGCGCGAGCAGAGGCACTTGGTGCCCTACCGTCCCTATGATCGTGAATTCGGCATCTGCTATGCCGTCAGCAAAGATGGTCTGACATGGACCAAGCCCGAGTTGAACCTGGTGGATTTCGAGGGCAGCAAGGCCAACAACCTGTTGCTGCGGGGCGTGCACGGCGCCGGCATCCTCAAGGATTCGCGAGACCCCCAGCGCCTTTACAAGATGTTTTACGGGGGAAACTGGATTCGGAAATGGAAGCCGGGAGTGGCGGTCCGGTTTTCGGATGATGGGTTGCTGTGGAGCGAGCCGGTCGCCTGCCCCGAGGTGGAGGCCAACGGTGACACCCACAATAACGCCTGGTGGGCACCTGAACTGAACCGCTATGTGGCCATGACCCGGCTCTATGAAGGTGAAAGGATCGTGGCTCGAACCGAGAGTTCCGACTTTCTCAAGTGGACCAAGGCGGTGGAAGTGCTTCGGGGAGACCCGGAAAACCAGACCTATGCCATGGAAGTGTTTCGCTACGGTGGAGTCTACCTGGGTTTGGTCATGATCATCCGGCGCAACGAAGATCGCGTTCATTGCGAGCTGACCTGGAGTCCCGATACGATTCACTGGGAACGGATCGATCCGGGCACTCCCCTGATTCCAAACTCTGCCGTCAAAGGAAGCTATGACTGGGGCTGCGTGTATGCCGCCAACGCTCCCGTTGTCACCCGGGAGGAGATCCGTATCTACTACGGTGGCTCCAACGGTGCCCACCGCGATTGGCGTGAGGGGGCATTTTGTTTGGCAACGCTACGTCTGGATGGGTGGGCCGGCTATGAGCCGGTCGATCCCGGCAGGCAGGCAACCTTAGTGACCAAACCGCTGAGGTGGCGAGGTGGCTTGCGCCTGACGGCGGACTCGGAATCCGGTCGAGTGAAGGTGGCAGTCATCGGTGACCAGGGGGAGATCTTGGCCAGGAGCCGGCCTGTAGAGGGCGACGTGACCGACGGCGAGGTGCATTTTGACGAACCGAAGCGACTGGAAGACCTGGCCGGGCGATCGGTTCGTCTGAGGTTTGTCCTGCAGAGAGCCAAGCTCTATTCTTTCGTGCTGACGCGGTAGATTCTCTTTTCCGTTTAAAGCAGGATTTCGTCGATGACCCGTCCGCCAATGTCGGTGAGCCGTTTGAAGCGCCCGGCATGGAGGAAGGTCAACTGGTGCTGATCCAGCCCCATCAGGCGAAGAAGGGTGGCGTGCACGTCACGCACCGGTAGAGACTCTCCGGAGCTGCGGAGCGCGAATTCGTCGGTCTCTCCGAAAGTGGCTCCGGGGCGCACGTCTCCGCCCGCCATCCACATGACCAGCCCAAAGCGATTGTGGTCTCTTCCGGGTTTGTCCGATACCACGTTGGAATCGAAGGGAGTCCTTCCCATCTCCGAGGCCCACACCACCAGGGTCTCTTCCAGCATTCCCCGGGATTTCAGGTCCTTCAACAGGCCGGCAATGGGCTGATCGACTTCATGACACAAGACCGGCAGGCGGCCGGCCAGATCCCCGTGCTGGTCCCAGGGTTTGCCCTTGCCGTGAAGGAGCTTGACGAAGCGAACCCCCCGCTCCACCATGCGGCGGGCCATCAGGCACTGGCGGCCGAAGGTGCCCGCGACCGGGTCATCGAGCCCGTAGAGCTTTCTGGTGGCTTCCGATTCCCCGGAGAGATCGATCAACTCCGGCGCCGCGCTCTGCATCTGGAAGGCCATCTCGTAGGCGGCAATTCGCGCTTCGAGTTCTCCGGTCCGGGTGCGCTGGCCGGCGTGCCGCTGGTTGAGCCATTTCAGCAGGTCAAGCTCGTTGCGCCGGCTGCTCGCAGAGGTTCCGGCCGGCGGGTGCAGATCGGCGATGGGATTGGAACCCGGTCGGAAGAGCGTGCCCTGGTGGATGGCCGGCAGGAAACCGTGACTCCACTGGGAAGCGCCGCCCACCGCGGGAGCCCCCTGTCCCAGCACAATGAAGCCGGGCAGATTCCGGTTTTCGCTCCCCAGACCATAGGTCATCCATGCCCCGATGGCCGCTCCGCCGGGAAGGATCTGTCCCGTCAGGGAATGATAGACAGCCGGAGCGTGATTGCTGCTGTCGACCGTGACACCATGGAGAAAGGCCATGTCGTCGACACAGGTCGAGAGGTGGGGTAGCAGTTCCGACATCCAGCGACCCGACTGGCCGTGTCGGGCGAAGCTGAAGGGGGAAGGGATGATTCGGTTGTGGGCGGTTCCGAGGCTGGCCACGTCCAGATCGGTCCCGCGGACCGAGGGCATCTGCTGCCCTGCATACTTGTCGAGGACCGGCCGGTACTCGAAGGTGTCCATCTGGCTCACTCCACCTTCCATGAAGAGAAAGATGCAGCGCTTGGCCCTGGCGGGCAAGTGAGCCGGCTTGGGCAACAGCGGATTCTCGGCCGAATCGGCCGAGGCGCCCGCATCGCCTGCCAGCAGATCCATCAGTGCCAGGCTGCCTAGGCCCAGATAGGAGTTCTTCAAAAACGCTCTGCGGGAGGGTAGAGGGCTCATGGTGAAATCCCTGTGAGGGTGCCTTCGGATCGGATTTTGTGGAAGCTATTTTACCTCAACTCAGTCCATGAACAAAAACTCGTTGGAATTGAGCATGACCCGGCAAAGGGCTTCCAGAGATCCCTGGAACTCCACGAATTGCTGCTGCTCGGCCGGGTCGGGCGGGCGGTTCAACGCGATCTCGAACAGTTGGGCCACCCGATCCTTCCGCCGGCCCCCGGCTTCTCTTGCCACGCGGGTCGCCAGATGAGCCGCTTCCTCGTTCACCAGCCGGCCGTTCATCATCGAAAGGGCCTGCAGGGGAGTGGTGGTGACGCTGCGCCGTTCACAGGATTCGTTGAAGACGGGAGCATCGAACGAGGCCATCATGGGCAGCGGGAGCGACCGCCTCTGAAAGATGTAGACCGAGCGTCGCCGGGCGTCAGGTTCACTTTCGTTGGGCTCCCACATGGACCCGCCGGATCGCGCGGGGCGGCTCAGATCCTTCATGTCTTCCGGCAAGGGCGGAAAGACGCTGGGCCCTCTTCGCTCCAGATTCAAGCGGCCGCTGGCAGACAGAATGCTGTCCCGGATGGCCTCGGCCTCGAGCCGGCGGCGGTTGAAGCGCCACAACAGGCGATTCTCCGGATCCAGGGATGCGCCACCGACCCCTGGATTGTCCGCCGCCTGGCGGTAAGTGCTGCTGGTTACCATGAGCCGATGCATGGCTTTCACGCTCCAGTCTTCTTTCACGAAGCGTACCGCCAGCCAATCCAGCAGTGCGGGGTGGGTGGGGCGGTCGCCGTTCTTGCCGAAGTCGCTGGAAGTTCCCACGATGCCGCGTCCGAAGTGCTGCTGCCAGATACGGTTGACCATCACCCGGGCGGTGAGCGGATTCCGCGGACTGGCGATCCACCTGGCCAGCGTCATCCGCCGGCCCCGGGTCGGATACTGGCGGTAGCGGTCCTTTTCCAGCACGGCCGCGGCATCGCTTCCGCTGATGGCGCTGGGGAATCCCGGCTCGACCGCCTCTCCGGGTTGCCGGTAATCCCCGCCCTTCAGCACGCGGGTTGCCGGGATTCCCGGCCCCAGGGGAGGACCGATCACGTTGGTCACCGTCAGGGCCAGCGGCCTCCAGCGCAACAGCCGGCGCCGCAGGACCTCCATGGTGTCGGAAAGATCGAGATGCCGCTGTTTCTCCTCCCGGGTAAAGTATTTGGAGGGGCGATTCACCCGGCGGGCTTCAGCCCGGACATCCGCCAGCGTCAGCGCCCGGAAACGCCCCGGTGGATCGGTGGTCCCGGCGGCATAGGCCGCGGTGAGCTTTTCAAGGAGCCATTCTTCATAGCGAGCCAGGGCGCTGTGGTCTTTCTGCTCCAGTGTGCGTCCGGCTGTCTCCTTCAGGTGGTCATATTCCGCCTTTTCCTCGGCGGAAAAGACGTTCTGGTCCTTCCGTGAGAATTCGAGCTCAAGGTCCTTGGCGGTGAGTTTGTCCGAAGCTGCCTCCGACACTTTCTTTGAGATCAACTTGTCGAGAAGCGCCTGTTCGAGCGCCTCCAACTCCTGCTTTTCCGCTCCGTTTTCGAGGCGCTCCCGGTACTGTTCGATCTTGGATTCGGCCAGGGTCCTGAAATGAGGATCCTGGTAGGGGACGATGAATTCTTCGGGTGGAATGCCTGAGGTGTTGCGTGGCAGCGGGACCCGGATGGCGTTGAAGAATGCCTGGAAGCGAAAGTAGTCCCTGGCGGGAATGGGATCGTATTTGTGGTCGTGACAGCGGGCGCAGCCGAGGGTCAACCCCAGGAAGATGGAGCCCGTCGCCGTGGTGACTTCATCCAGGAAGTCCTGCCTCAGTTGTTCGGACGCCAGGTTGCCGAGATCCCAGGGCGCCAACCGCAGGAAACCCGCGGGAATATGTCCCTGAATTTCCGGCTTGTACCAGGCCTTGCGGCTGTGCTCGTCTCCGCCCGCCACTTGAAGCATGACAAACCGATCATAGGGCAGATCGGAATTGAAGGCCTCGATCACCCAATCCCGATAGCGCCAGGCATTCCCTATGAGAATGTCGCCTTCCATGCCGTCCGACTCTCCATATCGGACCAGGTCCAGCCAGTGGCGTCCCCAACGCTCGCCGTATCTGGCGTCGGCCAACAGGGTGTCCACCAGTTTTTCGTAGGCGTTGGGCGAAGGATCATTGAGAAAGCGCTGCATTGCCTCGGGCGTGGGCGGCATCCCGATCAGGTCCAGGTAGAGGCGGCGCGCCAGCGTCCGCCTGGAGGCGGGAGGGGCGGGCGCCAACCCGTTCTCTTGCTCCAGCCTGCGCAAGATGAAGCGGTCAATGGGATTGCGTATCCAGCCGGAGTTCCCGACTTCGGGAGGAACAGTCTTGACCGGTTGTTGGAAAGGCCAGATCCAGGCCTCGGCCTGAACTCCTTCCGTCGGTTGCAGGTTGCGAATCCAGCTTTCGATCCGGGCAATCTCGCTCTCCGTCAGGACTCCGCCCAGTGGCATCCGGGGATTGATCTGTCCCTTGAGGAGGCGCACGAGCGGGCTTGCCTCCGCATTGCCCGCCAGCACCGCCTTGCCGTGCTTGTTCCCGCCGGAAATCACCGAATGCAGGCTCGCCACCGAAAAACCGCTGGTTTGTTCTCCCTCCGAGTGACAGGCCTGACATCGGGCCAGCAACAGGGGTTTGACATCGTTTTCAAAGATGGGATCGGTGGGTTCACCGGTGGCGAAGCAGGGAGCCAGGATGGCCTGCAAGAGCAGGACGGTCAATCGGTGAGAAATGCGGGTTACAGCCATGGACTACTCCATCGTTTGCATCCATGGAAATTATATCGAAGAAGAAACCTTACAAGTCCACAAAGCTGCGGGTCAAGCAGAAGGCGCCGCAGCGATTCTTTGGTTTCGTGGTCGGTTGAGGCTGCAGGGGGCTGCTGTTGGACTACAGTGGGGACGGACCCACAAGGTTATACTAGGATAGCTCGGCCTCTCAGGCAGAAGAAGCCTCACTATGGACGACAACAGGACCAGGATCCGCAGGCGCATCGACCCGCTCAAGACCGCGCTCGCAATCTCGATTCTCTGTGCGCTGCAAGTCGTCTACAATCCGGCGCTCCTGGCCCGTGACTTCCAGCTACGCTCGCCCAACGGCCAGGTCACCCTCACGGTCGGTCTGAAGGAATTGCGGACCCCCTATCCCAGGGGAGTCCGTCCCTACTATCGCATCGGCTTCCATGGGGCGACGGTGGTGAGGGATTCCTGGCTGGGGCTGGATCTCAGGGGCGGGCCTCCGCTTGGACGGGATTTCGTTCTACTGGACTGGGACACTTCGTCCGGGGACGAGCGCTACCGTCTCCCCTACGGAACGCGTGGGGAACTGAGGGACGCTTACCGCCAGGGGGTTCTTCGCCTTCGGGAGAGCACACCTTCCGGCCGCCGTCTGGACCTGGTTTTTCGCGCCTACGACGAGGGAGCCGCCTTTCGCTACCGCGTTCCGCCTCAACCCGGCCTGTCGGATGTGGACCTGCTCGAAGAAAACTCCACCTTCTTTTTCCCGGAGGGCTGCCGCGCCTGGGTGCTGCAACTTCGGGACTTCGCCACCAACTACGAGTCGGAGTTCAATCCCCAGCCACTGTGGCGCCTGCAGCCCGGCGCCATCGTCGGCCTGCCGCTGCTGCTGCAGACCCTCTCAGGTTCCTGGCTGGCCCTCGCCGAGGCCAACATCACCGACTACGCCGGCATGTACCTGACCCCCGTTCCGGGCATTCCGGAAACGCTGGAAAGCCGCCTCTCGCCCCATCCGCGCCGGACGGGAGTAAAGGTCCGAAGGGAGGGTGCCCTGCAGTCGCCCTGGCGCGTCTTCCTCTTGGGCAGGACACCGGGGAAACTGATCGAGAACAATGTGCTGCTGCTGCATCTCAACGAGCCGAACCGGATATCCGATCCCTCCTGGATCCGGCCCGGCAAGGCCGCCTGGCACTGGTGGAACGGCACCAGCGCCAAGGGAGTCCGATTCGAGCCGGGAATGAATACCGCGACCATGAAGCACTACCTGGACTTCGCCGCCGACCAGGGCCTGGAGTACCTTCAGATCGACGCCGGCTGGCATCAGGGCAGCGAAGAGCAGGGAGACATCACCCGGAGCCGGCCCGAGCTCGATCTCCCCCACCTGATCGGATACGGGCGGAAGCGTGGGGTGGGCATCCTGCTGTGGCTGCACTGGAAGAGGGCCCGGGCGCAGATGGAAGAGGCCTTCAGGCTCTATGAGGACTGGGGGATTGCCGGCGTCAAGATCGACTTCATGGACCGCGACGACCAGGAGATGGTGGGCTTTTACCACCAGGTGGCCCGCCGGGCCGCCGGCCACCGCCTGCTGGTCAACTTCCATGGAGCCTACAAGCCGGATGGCCTGCGCCGCACCTGGCCCAACATCATTACCCGGGAAGCCGTTCTGGGCCTGGAGTGGAACCGGCTGGGAACCCGCTGCAACCCCACCCACGACCTGACCCTTCCCTTCACCCGGATGCTGGCCGGACCCATGGACTACACGCCCGGAGCCTTTCGCACCGTGCTCCGCAAAGACTTCGAGCCCCGGGCGCGTGAACCCCTGGCCCAGGGGACCCGCGGTCATCAACTGGCCATGTACGTGGTCTACGAGAGTCCCCTGCAGATGCTGGTGGACTATCCGGCCGCCTACCGGAAGCAGCCGGGAATCGAGTTCCTGGGCAGGGTGCCGACTTCCTGGGAGGAGACCAGGGTCCTGCAGGGCAGGGTGGGAGAATTCATCACCGTTGCCCGCAGGAGCGGAACGGAATGGTACGTAGGCAGCATGACCAACTGGGACGGACGGGAGTTGAGAATTCCTCTGCAGTTTCTGGGGTCAGGACGTTTCCGGGCCGAGGTTTATGCGGATGTCGAGGGTGATCCGACCGGAGTCCGGCGGCAACACCTTCGAGTCGGCTCCGCCGACGTGGTGACAGCCCGGCTGGAGCCGGGCGGGGGCCACGTCATGCGGATCTATCCGGAAAGGCCTTGAGCCGCCCCATTACTTCGGTGCCGGCGAGCCCATCACTGCCCCCTGGAGGGGATTCGCGGAAGTCGACACGCGCCGGCGCCTGTTCCTGCCGCCTGGGTCCTCGGCCAGGTCGAGCGCCTGGATACGTGCTAACCCGCATTTCTCACCAGGTCGCTGAATGTTCTTAAAAAGACCTTTTATATTCAGCACTTTATCGAACCTGTTGGGACTTCTTGCGACTACAAACGGCGCTGGGCGCGCCCTGGCTTGTCCTTTCCTCCTCAGCGCGCACATGCTCGCTCGACCGTAGAAACCGCTACGCTCTTCGCTCACGAACACGCGCTGAGGAGGAAATTACTGCGCCATGATCACACCCCCTGGTGAGAAATGCGGGCTACTCCCACCCGATCATCGGCTGTTACCCCATTCGCGTGAACCGCTCTCGGGCAAACCGCCGGATTTCGATTGCCTCGGCAACTCGCCGACTTTTACCTAGTACAAATATGCATTGATGTGTTATGTATAGGATCGTGCGTCGTCGCCGACGCGCCGGGACTCGACGCCATGAACATCAGCAAGGACTTGGTAGCTGCTTCGGCCGGGCCACTCGTCCTGGCCATCCTGGCCGAGGGAGACAGCTACGGTTACGCCATCATCAAGCGGGTCGGCGAGCTGTCGCGGGGCCAGCTCCGATGGACGGACGGGATGCTGTATCCGGTGCTGCACCGCCTGGAGCGACTCGGCTACGCCGAGGCCCGCTGGGCCACTGCCGAGACCGGCCGGCGTCGCCGCTACTACCGCATCACGAAGGCAGGCCAGGCGCACCTGGAGGCTCAACGACAGCAGTGGCAGGTGGTGGACTCGACACTCCGCGGGCTTTGGAGGGAACGCACCCAGGCGCCTGCTCTCGGATAGATCCCACGGCGACGCGGACGGAACGATCATGGTGACGAACAACGACCCACTCGAGGCACAGATCGCACAGTGGCGAAACTGGCTGCAACGCCGGCCGGCAATCCGTACGGTCGACGTGGAGGAACTGGAAGGACATCTGCGGGACCAGGTGGCGGCGCTCGTCGATGC
This sequence comes from Acidobacteriota bacterium, assembly GCA_028875575.1. Taxonomy (NCBI): domain Bacteria; kingdom Pseudomonadati; phylum Acidobacteriota; species Acidobacteriota bacterium. The sequence goes on along the minus strand of JAPPDF010000080.1, from coordinate 171,863 downwards.
GGGTCTGGCTGCCGACGAAGCTTTCCTGGTGGCCGTCAAGCGGCTGGGCAACCTGGATGCCGTATCGCGCGAGTTCGCGCGCGAGCACTCCGAGCGGCTCTGGAAACAGCTTGTCGTCTCTTCGGGAGCGGACCACGAAGCGCGTAAAACCACGCGCATGGAGATCCTGGTGGTCATCGGTCTGGCCGCGGCCGCCGGCATGGCCGTCAAGCTTCCCGAGTTGTTCGGCTACCCGCACATCGGATCAGGAGAGGGCCTGTTCGACTCCAAGGCGCCCTACTTCCCCAATCTCAGTTTCTTCGTGTTTCCGTTCCTCGCCGGCTACTTCGCCTGGAAGCGCCGGTTGAACCGGACCGGGTGTGTCCGACTGGCGCTGGCCTTCACCACCGCCGCACTCGTCGTCAACGCCTTCCCGTTCACGCCGGCCGGTCACACCTGGACGCTGGCTGCGCTGCACCTGCCAATTGCGTTGTGGCTCGCGGTAGGCGTTGCCTACACCGGGGGGCGCTGGCGCGACGGCCGCCGACGCATGGACTTCGTGCGCTTCTCCGGCGAGCTGTTCATTTACTACGTGCTTATGGCCCTGGGTGGGGGCGTCCTGACCGGATTCACCGTCGGCATGTTTGCCGCGATCGGGGCGGATGTAAAGTGGTTCGCGACGCAGTGGCTGCTGCCGTGCGGCGCGATGGGCGCCGTCATCGTCGGCGCCTGGCTCGTGGAGGCGAAACAGAGCGTCATCGAGAACATGGCGCCGGTGCTCACCCGCCTGTTCACGCCGCTGTTCGCGGCCGTGTTGATTGCCTTCCTCGCCACCATGGTCTGGACCGGCAGTGGCATCAACGTGGACCGGGAGGTGCTGATCGGCTTTGACCTGCTGCTGGCGCTGGTCCTGGGCCTGCTGCTCTATGCGGTCTCGGCGCGGGACCGGCACGCCCCGCCCGACGCGTTCGATGCGCTTCAGCTCCTGCTCGTAGTCAGCGCTCTCGTTGTCGACGGCGTGGCGCTGGCGGCCATCGCCGGACGGATCTCCGAGTTCGGCTTCAGCCCCAACCGGGTGGCGGCGCTGGGCGAAAATCTGATCCTGCTGGTCAACCTCGCCTGGTCGGCCTGGCTGTACGCGCGCTTCCTGAGCGGCCGCGGCACCTTCTCCGCCCTTGAACGCTGGCAGACCGACTACCTGCCGGTCTACGCGGTCTGGGCAGGCTTCGTGGTCGTCGCCTTCCCGCCGCTGTTCGGCTTTGTCTAGAGTTCCGTGATGGAAAAGGGAACCAGACGCATCCGCATCGTAGAGAAATGTCGCTAGGGTCGCGGGGATCTTGCTCCCTCGTGAGTTTGGTGGTTGCCGGCGCGTATCGGTTCCCCTCACCGGCTCGACTTTGGACTGCGCCCTTGTCTTGCAGGCCCCTGCCGGCCCCGGTGGACTTGGACCGGGAAAGGAACTATATTCTTGCAGACAAGCGCCCGTAGCTCAGCTGGATAGAGCACCTGCCTTCTAAGCAGGGGGTCGCAGGTTCGAATCCTGCCGGGCGTACCAGTATCTGAAACACTATGCTGGATCGCATTTCTCACAAGAGCTGGGCATCGACCGTTTTCAATGCGTGACTGTGCCCGCCGCATTCGCGACTGACCGGATCGCCCTGGGCTGCCGCCCGGGGATTTTTTTGGCACGTTGTCCCCCAGGCGGTGTCGAGATATGGGGAAGAAGGGAGATAACAATGGCCAAGACTCACACCCGGCCGTGGGACGCTACGGATTATCTTGAGACCGAGGAGGACATCGTAGCTTACCTGGAAGCGGCGTTCGAGGACGGCGATCCCAGGCTTGTAGCGGCTGCGTTGGGGGATGTTGCGCGGGCCAAGGGTATGACCAAGGTTGCCAGAGAAGCGGGTCTGGGCAGAGAGAGTCTCTACAAGGCGCTGTCGGCCGATGGCAACCCGGAGTTCGCTACCGTGCTCAAGGTCATGCGAGTCCTAGGCCTTCGTCTTCAGGCTACCGCCGCGACCGTTCAATAATTTCTGGAGTGAAGTCCGTTATTTTGCCTGGCTGTGACGCCTTTCTTCCTCCTGCTTCCGCAGTTCCCGCCGCAGGATCTTTCCGGAGGTCGTCATGGGGAAGGATTCGACAAATGAAATCTCTCTCGGGTATTCGTGGGAACCCAATCGGGTCTTGACGAATTCCTGAATGGATTGTCGGAGTTCCGAGGTTGGCCTGCATCGGGGCTTGGGTTTGACGAAGGCCTTGACGATGGTGCCGCGGATCGAGTGGGGCACGCCGATGACGGCCGCCATGGAAACGTCCGGGTGCTTGAGTATCGACTCTTCCACTTCGGCCGGGCCGATCCGATATCCGCTGCTGGTGATGAGATCGTCGGTGCGTCCCACAAACCAGATATAACCGTCGTCGTCCTTGCGGGCCAGGTCACCGGTGCGCGCCCAATCTCCCGTGAATTTCTCCTCGGTGGCGCGGGGGCTCTTCCAGTACTGCAGGAACATCACCGGGTCGGGTCGCCTGACGGCTATTTCGCCGATCTCGCCGACCGGGCCAGGATTTCCGTCCTCGCCAATCACCTCGACCCGATGTCCGGGGATCGGACGACCCATGGATCCCGGCTTGATTCCCATCACCTCGTGACAACTGCCCACGACCATGTTGGCCTCGGTCTGACCGTAGACTTCGTTGACGGTCACACCCAGAGTGCCCTTGGCCCAATCGAGAACCTCGGCTCCGAGAGGCTCGCCGCCGCTGAAAATCGATCTCAGGCTGAAGCGGTATCGGTTCCGCGGTTCCGGGACCTCGCGCATCATCTTCAGAGCCGTCGGAGGAATGAGGGCATTGCGAATCCGGTGCTGTCCCAAAAGGGCGAAGGCCCGTTCAGGATCGAATTTCCGAAAGGTCCCGGCAACGACCGGGAGTCCATGATGCCAGGCCGGCAGCAACACGTCCATGAGGCCGGCCACCCAGGCCCAATCCGCCGGAGTCCAGAAGCAGTCTCCCGACTGAGGAGCGAAGTTGTTGGAAAATTCGACTCCGGGCAGATGGCCCAGCAGCGCGCGGTGGGCGTGCAGAGCCCCCTTGGGTGGGCCCGTGGTTCCGGAGGTATAGATCAGCAACGCCGGGTCTTCGGCCCTGGTGCGCACCGGGGTGAAGGAGCCCCTTGCCCCGGTCAGCAGTTCGTCGAAGCGGTGAAACTCGCCAACGCTGCCCTGGGTCACGACAATGATCAACTTCAGCGACGGCAACCGGGTTCGTATTGCGGTGATCTTTTCCAGGTTCTCGGCATTCACAACCACGGCCTTGGCTCCGCTGTCATTCAGCCGGAATTGGAGGGCGTCGGGGCCGAACAGACAGAACAGGGGAACCGCGACGGCTCCCAGCTTGGAGGAGGCCAGGTGGGTCAGCGCGGCTTCCGGGCCTTGCGGCAGCACGATGGCGATGCGCTCCCCTCTTTCGATGCCCAGGGACCTGAGTGCGGCGGCTAACCGATTGCTCCATTCTCTGAACTGATGGAATGAATACTCGGTGGTGGTGTCGGTCTCTTCCTGGTGGTAGATCAGGGCGCGCCTGGTTCTTCCGGTGGCGTGCCTGTCGCAGACGTCGACGGCAATGTTGTAGTCCTGCGGAATCTCCCAGCGGAATGCGTCATAGGTCTCCTGGTAGCTCGGTCTTCTCAGAAGCATGTGGCGACAGTTCTCCGTCAGGTCGGGTCGGCCTGGTCAGCTGCTGTATTTCTGCTCCCGTTTTGCCGGTTCTACGCAAACGAATCTGAATTCGTCCGGCCAGGGTTGGGGATGAGATTCGGGATCAAAGGCCCAACTCTGCGGAGACCGGCTCCGCAGGACCGTAGTCGTAGAAGCCCCTCCCCGACTTGCGGCCATGGAAGCCTGCCTGAACCATCTGCTTGAGCAAGGGCGGCGGCGCGTACTGTGCCTCCCGGTATTCGTCGAACATGATGTTGGCGATGGAGTAAATGGTGTCGAGCCCCACGAAGTCGAGCAGCGTGAGCGGACCCATGGGGTGCCCGCAGCCCAGGCTCATGCCTCGATCGATATCCTCAATGGAGGCGGTGCCTCTTTCGACGGCTCGAATGGCGCTGAGCAGGTAGGGCACCAGAAGCAGGTTGACCACAAATCCCGAGTTGTCCTTGCAGGCAATAGGGACCTTTCCCACCGATCGAGCCCACTTGAAGACGGTGTCGAAGGTCGCCTGTTTCGTCTGTATGGTTCGAACCACTTCCACCAGCTTCATGATGGGGACGGGATTGAAGAAATGAAGACCGACAAACTGTTCCGGACGGCGAGTGACCACCGCCATCTCGGTGACCGTCAGGGACGAAGTGTTGGTGGCGAAAATCGTCTCCGGTTTGGAAATCGCGTCGAGAGCGGCGAAGACCTCTTTCTTGACCGCGAGGTCTTCGGTGACGGCTTCGATGACGAGGTCGCATTCTCCCAACTCCTCCAGGGCGGTGGTGCCGGAAAGGTTCTTCAGGGTCTGCTCTTTATGCTCGGGGGTCGCCTTGCCCCTCTTGACCGACCGATCCAGGGACGCGGCGATCTTGGTGAGACCGCGGTCCAGGAGTTCCTGGGACACCTCGCGGACCACGGTCCGGTAACCGCCCGCGGCCGAAACCTGCGCAATGCCGGAACCCATCAGCCCGGCCCCCACGACTCCAACCCTTGTTATGGTCATGGTTTCTCCCAGTCTGCCGCCCGTTTCCACCTGAGAGCCCAGCGCCCCGGTGAGATATGCCGGCTAAAACCGGTCGGCGCGATAGGCTTGGAACTGGCTGTCCTGCGCCCGCTCGGCCACCAGGTCGGCAATGATCTTGCCTGAGGTGGCGGCGCCGGTCAGTCCGAGATGCCCGTGGCCGAAGGCGAAATAGACCGAGCGGTGAAGCGGTGATCGGCCCAGCACCGGCAGGGAATCGGGCATGGACGGCCGGCAGCCCATCCAGGGAACCGCCCCCTGGCCGTTCAGGGAGGGCAGAGCCTGCCGGGCGGCCTGGAGCAGGGCGTGGGCCCTGGCGTAGTTCGGTTTGGCGTGGACGCTGGCCAGCTCGACCGTGCCGGCCAGGCGCATCCCTCCTTCCATCGGCGTCAGGCCGAAGTATCGGTCCCCGTGGACCACGGTTCGCTGCAGCCTGATCCCGGCCTGCGGCAGCATGAGGTGGTATCCGCGTTCGGCCTCCAGCGGCAGCCGGCTGCCCAGCCTGGCTGCCAGGGGGCGTGAATAGGCCCCTGCCGCCAGCACCACTTGATCGGCCGGGTGGCGGGAGACATCGGTAACCACCGACCAGGCGCCGTCCGCACCCATGCGGAAGTCGGTGACCCTCTCCCGCAATACGTCTCCGCCGCGGCGCACGAAATCCTCGGCCAGCAATCGGGTCAATCCCAGCGGGCTGGTGGTATGACCCGACTCGGGATAGAAGGCTCCCTGCCGGCATCGGTCCGCCAGCTCCGGTTCCAGTTCCCGGATCCCCTGTTGGTCCAGCATCTCCACCTGGACGCCGCAGCGGCGCAGCAGGTCGAACTTGACTTGCGCCTTGGCAAAGACGCGCTCCGACTGGTAGACGTCCAGCCTGCCCTTGCGCCGGATCAAGTGCTCGGCTCCGGCCTGCTCCAGAAGCGGGGAAAAGGCGACGAGGGAATCCTTGTTGAGCCGGTAGAGAGCCCTGGCGATCTCATCGACACGCCCGGGGGAACTGGCAGCCACGAATCGCAGCAGCCAGGGGAGCAGGCTCGGCAGGTAGGGCCAGCGAATGGTCAGGGGCCCCAGGGGATCCAGGACCATGGCCGGCACCTCCCTGGCGATGCCCGGAAGGCCCAGGGGCACACAGTAACCGGTCACGAACTGTCCGGCGTTCCCGCTGCTGCAGGCCTCGCCGGGTCCGCCGGGATCCATGATCGCCACGCTGTGCCCGTCCCGCTGCAGGTAGAGGGCGCAGCAGACGCCCACGATGCCGCCGCCCACCACGGCGATCCGGCACCGGCTGTCGTTGGGGCTAGTCTCCATTGGTCACTTCAATGAAAATCGGATTGGAGTAGAACCAGAGGTCCTTCCAGGGGTCTTCTCCGCGAGGGTCAGGCTCCGGTTCCAGCTCTCCGGTGTTGGTGCCCCGGATGCGGAGGTAGTGGTCGTCCTTGATGCCCTCCAGAGTATGGCTCATGGTCCGGTACTCACCCTGGCGGGACCAGTCGTCCCGAGTGAATCGCCGCACCACCCGGGTAGTGGGGTTGCGGTCCTGGGCCGGGTCGGACAATGGTCCGGTCAGGTTGCCGACAATCAGGTCCACCCGGACCACCTCCGGGGTGTCGCCATGCCAGTTGGGAGACTCCGGATCTCTGAACCGGATGGTGACCTCGACGGAGGCTCCGGCGGTGGCCTGAAGGGTGCCCCCGATTTTCGCCCTCAGGTCTTTTGAACGCGCCGTCACATAGAGCTCCGAGAGGAGATCCCCGGTGGTCACGAAGATTCGCCCGCGGCGCAGTCCTTCCAGAATACCGGGATGCGACTTCTCCGCGTGAACGTAGGTCTTGGAGTACTCGCCGGGCCAGAAATCACTGCCGCCCTCGGTGTAGTGCACGTGGGAATCGGAGTTGGCGGTGATCCACCAGCGGCGCCCCTCTCCCAGCATCGAGTCCCAGAGACCGCCCAGCCGAGCGGTCATGGGATCGAACCCTCCCCGGGTCGGATACCTGCCATAGGACCCGCGGGGACTTTCCGGATCGAGGGTTCCGTCCGGGTTGAGCGTCCTTGCCTGGTGGCCGGGGGCTCCCGCCATGCCCACCGCCACCTCGGGGGCCGTATCGTTCCAGCGCCGCAGCTCGGCCGGGTCGTAGGCTCCGTATTCACCGGTCTCCGAGGCCGAGCGCGAGGGATGGTTGGCGATCAGGACCGGCTTGTGCTCCAGACCGTTCATCAATTGAATGGCCTCGATCATGCGGGGTTCTGTATCCCGCGTTTCGTCGATCGGATAGGCCTCGGCGCGGTCAAAGCCCGACTCCAGCTCGTACAGCCGCTGGGCCTCGTCCTGGCTATGGGGAATGATGAGGCTGCTGTGGTCGGCTCCCGGGGAGTTGAACTCCATGCCCCAGAACTGGACCACCTCGGGAACCAGCTCCCGCGACAGCACCAGCTCGGGATAGGCCCGTTCCAGGTTGACCTTGCTGTGGTTGGGACCGCCGTGGTCGGTGGCAACCGCCCAGGACAGCCCGAAGCGCCTACCCATGAGCGCATTCATGGGAATGGGGTAGATGGCGTCGCCCCCGATGATCGGGGTGGGTGGATCGTTGTCCCGGTTCCAGCCTACGCTGAAGCGACTGTGAATGTGGTGGTCCCCCGCCAGCCAGCGGGCTCCCCCGGAAGATTCTCCCGGGCCGCCGGTCACGCGACCCAGATAGAGAATCACCAGAGCGATTCCGGCCAGACCCAGCCGGACCGAGGTTCTTCCTGTCAATGCACCCATCGGATTCACCATTGCAGGGGACTCCTTTCCCGCGGAAAGATCGGGTTTCGCCAGGCGGGAGCACAGCCGGGAATTGCGGCTCGCTGTCGGCAATGCGGTGCGTCAGCCATGCTTTTCCCGCAGTAGGCGGGCCGCCCGACACATTGCCTTGAGTTTCCGATAGGCCTCGTCCAGATCCATCGGGTTCTGGGCGGAAGGGGCGAATCCGCAGTCGGGGTGCAATGTGATGCGGCTCTTGTCCAGGTGCCGCATGGCTTCCTCCACCCGCTTCACCACCTCTTCCACGCTCTCCACTCTGGGTTCGCAGTGGTCGATGCAGCCCAGCCCCAGCCGCACTTTCTCCGGGAACTGGGCCAGGGAATCCAGCCCACCAGCCACCGGGGTGGCATATTCCATGGAAATGGTTCCCACCCGAACCCTTTGCAGCGCCGGCATGATGAGCTCGTAGGGACCCTCGCTGCCGTGTTGGCGGTCGAAATGGGCGTGGCAGAGGTGCATTCCCGTGGCCAGGCCCCGAAAGCCGTCCAATACCTGGTTGACCAGGTCCACGCACCGGTCCATTTCGTAGGAGGGATCGTCGATCCCCTCCCGACGGCGGAAGGCGGGATCCACCATGGTGGACAGCCAGGGCTCGTCCAACTGAACGGTATCGGCGCCGGCCTCGCGGAGGGCTTCGATTTCCCGGCGGAGGATCGGAACGCATGCTTCCATCAGGCCCTCCCGAGTGGGGTAGGCCTTGCGGGAGTGGTCGGCGTGCCACATGCGCCGTCCGATGATGTAGGGCGCGGGAAGCGTGATCTTGACCCGTCGCCGGGTGCGGGCCCGCAGAAAGCGGAGTTCGTGCAGCACCAGGGGGCGATGGTACTCGATGGGAGCAACCACGGCCGGATAGGGCATTCCGCTGTCGTGAAGGTCGGCCTTGAAGCCTCGTACCCGTTCGGCAAATACCTTGACGTAGCTCTCCCGGCGCCACTCGCCGTCGGTGATCTCTTCCAGCCTGGCCTGTTCCTGAAGGGCGATGGAGGATTCGATGGCCCGATCCAGCAACGGCTCGGACTCCTCTTCCGAAATGCGGCCGGCCTTGCGGTCCAGGATGAGGTCCAGCACCCAGGCCGGGCGGGGCAGGCTGCCAATCACGGTGGTGGGAAACAGTGTCGGTTCCATGGAATGGTTCTCAGGGCAAACCAGGGGCCGGTTCACCCCTATGGTTCACTTCGGGTTCGTCAAAGATTCGGTCGGCTTCGGGTCCGATTATACGCCTGGCTGATCGACCGATCCAGATTCGGGTGATAGGACGGGGCGTTTAGCCGGGAATGGCCACAAAAGGCACAAAAACTCAAATTGTGACTTTTGTGCTTTTTGTGGTTGGGCGGCATTTTTCACCAGGTTGAACCTGAAATTGAAAAAGGCAGAATCTCAGGTTTGCAGGCAAGATAACCTGCCCCGCTGCGAACTATGCAAAAAGCTCTATGATCAAGAACATGGATGGCCAGGATGTACAGGATAAACAGGACGGGAAGCCGCTACAGGAGAAGTTCACTGGAGGAATGAATCGGTGTGGGTTTGCGGATGGCCAGGATTGCAGGACCCCCAACTCCCAAAGACAATCCTGTATATCCTGTTCATCCATGTAAATTATACCGGCAAATCATAAGGCGGCGTGTTGGCCACCAAGCCCGGTCGAAGCCGACGTGCCCGCATCCCGGATGCCTCCGGAGTTCCCGTGATAAGATTTCGAAGATGTGCCGCTCCGGCCCGTTCAGGCACGGCCTGCCGACGGAGCTGCAGGTCTCCGGCCAATTCCGGACCCATCCGATTGGAGAGCGCCGCCCATGGGAGAGTTCGACCACCTCCTCACTTCCCGCGAATTCGCGCAGAGTCCCTATCCCACCTACCATCTGCTGCGTCGCCAAGCTCCCATATACTGGAGCGATCTCTGGGGTTGCTGGATCCTCACCCGCTATCGGGAAATTGTCAGCACCCTGCAAAATCCCAAACGGTTCACCAGCGTCGGCAGACTCACCGCCACCATGGAGATCCCTCAAGCGGTTCGGGAACAGGTCCAGCCGCTGGTGCGTCACTATTCTCAGGGCCTCATCAATGTCGACCCACCGGATCACACTCGTATGCGCAAGCTGGTGCACAAGGCTTTCCTGCCGGGCACCATCGCCGCCATGGCCGGTTACGTGGAGGAGATCGTCGAGGGGCTGATCGACGAGGTACGGCCTCGGGGCAGGATGGACATCATCTGGGACTTCTCCTACCCCTTGCCGGTCACGGTCATTGCCAGGCTGCTGGGGGTCCCCGCGGCCGACCACGGCAAGCTCAAGCGCTGGTCGGGGAAAATTATCGAGTTCATGGCTACCCCCAAGCCCCTGCCCGACGTGCTTTTGTTATCCCAGGAGGCTCTGCTGGCTCTGCAGGACTACTTTCGATCGACCTTCAGGCGTCGCCGACTGGAGCCTCGGGACGATCTCATCAGCGCCCTGGTGGCGGCCGAAGAGGAAGGGGAACGACTGACCGAAGAGGAGCTCATTTCGACGTGCGTGACCTTGCTGATCGGCGGGCACGAGACCACCACCTACCTGATCTCCAGCGGGGTGCTGGCCCTGATCCAACATCCGGAACAGATGGGGAAACTGAAAGCCGATCCGGACAAGGCCGGGACGGCGGTGGAAGAGATGCTGCGCTACGAGGGACCGTTCCAGCGCAACCGCCGCCTGGCCACCGAGTCGGTGGAGTTGGACGGCCATCTCATCGAGAAGGGTCAGCTGGTGGTGCAAATGCTGGGTGCGGCCAACCGGGACCCGGCCGTATTCCCGAACCCGGACTCATTCGATATCGAGCGGCACCCCAACAGACATGTCTCTTTCGGTCAGGGTCCACACTTCTGCGTGGGAGCTCCGCTGGCGCGTCTGGAAGCTCCCATCGCCATCAATGCGCTGCTGCGGCGCTTGCCCAACCTGGAGCTGGCAACCGAGGAGCTGGTCTGGAAAAATACGGTCTTTCGCGGCCTGGAGCGCCTCCCGGTGACCTTTGGGTAAATATGGAGCCCACCCTGGTTCTCCCGCAAGATCGGAAAGCAGGGCCGACTCCACGGAATCCCTCTACCGGAAAGCCATCCGGTTCCAGCCCTGGTCCTCCTGCTTGCTGGGACCCGGGGGAGGCGGAGCGAAGGCGTAGAAGTAGCAGAGGTCTTCGTGGCCGTCGTTGAAGGACTGGTGCTTGACTCCCGCCGGAATGTAGACGGTCATGCCCTTCTCCACCCTGAATTCCTGACCGTCCATCACCAGTCTCCCGCGCCCGCTCACCACGTAGTAGATTTCGGCCGACTCGGGGTGGATGTCGGCCTGGGTTTCATGCCCGGGGTGCAGCCAGAAGAGTCCGGCCGAGATGTCGCCGGCACCGCAGGTTTCGGGGCTCACCAGCAGGTTGACCCTGCGGGATCCATCGGGAGCCTGCCAGACGGGGAAGTGCTTCGGATCCAGGACCCATTCCGGGTTTTGTGCCATTGGGGATGCCTTTCGCAGGGAAAGCGGGGGAAGCTGGCCGCGGTCGGGACCGATGGCCCCTTGACCCGCCCTCCGGGTGGAAGTCAGATCAAGAGAGAGCCTCCGTTCACGTGCATGGTCGAGCCCGTCACGTAGCTCGACCGGGGACCGGCCAGGAACAGGACCGCCTCGGCGATTTCCCGGGGGGTTCCCTGGCGCTTCAGCAGCGACGCCTCCACGTAACTTTGCAGGTTCTCCTCGCCGAAGGCCTCGGCAAGAGGCGTATCGATGCTTCCGGGCGCGACGGTGTTGGAAAGGATGCCGTCGCAGGCAAACTGCTTGGCCAGGTACTTGGAGAGCGCGATGACGCCCGCCTTGCTCACCCCGTAGCCGACATGACCGGTGACGCTGCCCACGAACGCTCCCACCGAGGAGATGTGGACCAGCCGGCCGAACTTCCGTTTTTTCATGTGCGGCAGCACCGCCCTGCTGCAAAGGAAAGCGCTGGTCAGGTTGACCGAGAGCATTCGATTCCAGCTTTCCAGGGTGGTCCGGTCCCAGGGAACCATGGGGCAGATTCCCGCGTTGTTGACCAGAATATCGATCCTGCCGAACCGTTCCGCGGTCGCCTGAACCATGCGGTCCACCTGGTCCGGGTCGGAAACGTCGATCTCGGAAACCAGCAGGTCAGCGTCGCGGTGCTTGCGAAGATCCGAAGCCAGGCGATGCAGGGGGGCCGCTTGGATGTCGGCCAGCGTCAGTCCGGCCGCCCCTTCCCGCGCGAAGAGTTCGGCCACGCTGCGGCCGATCCCGGAGGCCGCCCCGGTGACGATGGCCACCCTTCCTTTCAATTCATCCATGACGGGTAAAAGGTGAATAGGTTTGTGCTCGGGCCGGCAATGTTGAAATGCCATTTCAACAGGCCATCACTGGCATGGGGACATGAATGGCCATCCTGCTCTAGGCATTGCCTTCAGCACGCCTTTGACCAAGACCGGGATTCATGGGCTACGGCCCCATGGCTGCTATCTTAAGCGTCCGGTGTGGAGCGATGCAACCCTGCTTGAGGACTGTCGCTCCGCTTCGTTTCTCCGGCGGGCGCAGTCAGGCACCCTTTGCTATACTGGCGGCCCCATCCGGATGCAGATATGGAGAAAGACGATGCGAATTCGCTTCGTACATGCCGCCGACCTGCACTTGGACAGCCCCTTCACAGGCCTGAAGGCCGCCGCGCCCGAAAACGTGGCCAACAAGTTATACAGTGCCACCTTTGACGCATACGACAACATCATCAACTTTTGCATTTCCGAAGAGGTGGACGCGCTGCTGGTCGCAGGGGACGTGTACGACGGGGTCGACCGCAGCCTGCGCGCTCAACTCAAGTTTGTCGAGGGCCTGAAGAAGTTGGACGCCAAGGGCATTCGTTCCTTCGTCTGCCACGGCAATCACGACCCATTGGACGGCTGGGAGGCGCGGCTGGATTATCCGCCAGGCTGTTTCCGCTTCGGCACCGAATGGAAAGCCGTGCCTGTGTTCGACGACCCAAACCGTGCAGTCATACACAGCATCAGCTACCCGAAGCGCGATGTCACTGAAAACCTAGCCCGCCGCCTCGGCAAGACCGAACCAAGCCCTTTCTCGATTGGACTGTTACACGCCAACGTCAGCAATGATCCCAACCATGCGGCATACGCCCCTTGCTCGCTAGACGACCTTGCAGCGTCCGGATTTGATTACTGGGCACTCGGCCACGTGCACACGCGCTCAGTTCTGAGTGAGCATAAGCCGGTGGTAGTCTACCCAGGTAACCCGCAGGGTCGGCACCCGAACGAGGCCGGCCCCCGGGGTGTGTATCTGGTGGAAGTGGACGACGGGGGGAACGTTGGTCTCGACTTCCGGCCCATGGACACCGTCCGCTGGGCGCGGCTTGATTTGGATATCGGAGCGTTCGAGACGGAACAGGAACTGTTGGACGCACTGCACGAACGGATGCAGGGTGTGCAGGACGGGACTGATGGTCGGTCGGTCGTCGTACGCATAACGCTCACCGGTCGCGGTGAGTTGAGACAAACTCTCCGCAGGCCGAATACGATTGGGGACTTGGCCGAAGCAATCAACCGGGAAGGGACCGAACGGTCGCCGTTTGTCTGGTGCGAACGAATCGAGGACGCGAGCGCCTCACCCTTCAACCGGGAAGTTAGGCTGAAGGGCTCCGATTTTCTGGCGGAGGTGCTGCGGGCGGCGGACCGGTCGAAGATCGATGCGGAACTCCTGGCAAGGCTTGGAACAGGGCTTTCCGACCTCTACCGACATCACCGCTTTCGACGATATTTGTCTGAGTCTACCCCAAACGACGAGGAACTTGCCGCGCTGGTCGATGAGGCTGAGGCCATTGCCGTGGACCTGCTCGCCGAGAACGACGACCGATGAAGATTTTGAATCTGCACATCGAAGGCTTCGGACATTTCTCCAATCGGGCATTGGGCCCCTTCCAACGGCCCGTCACCGTCTTTCTCGGTCCCAACGAGGCCGGAAAGAGCACCCTGCTGGAGTTTGTCCGCAGGGTGTTTTTTGGATTCCCCGATGGCCGTAGCAGCAGCAATCCTTACCAGCCGCTGGCCGGGGGCCGACACGGTGGCAGAGTCACATTCGTCGATGACGACGGCGAGACCGTTACCGTCCAGCGATTCCAGGGGACAAGCGGCGGGCCGGTCGCACTGACCGCCGCATCGGGAGGGCCGCTCCCCGAGGGCGAACTGCCACGTCTGCTGGGTCACCACTCCAGGGACGTCTTTCAGAACGTCTTCACCTTCACCCTCGATGACCTCCACAGCGACAAACTGCTGAGCGACGACAGCGTCAACAGCCAACTCTACAGCGCCGGCATGGGTGCGACAAAGCTGCCCGCGGCAATAAAGGCGCTTGAGTCCGACAAGCAGTCCCTGTTTCTTAAGGGTGGCCAAAAACACACGATCATCCTGGCGGGCAACGAACTCAGCAAGATTGACTCCAAGCTTGCGGTAGTTGCAGACAACGCTGAGGTCTACTCAAGCCTCACCTCCCAACTAAAGGAGGTCGACGAGGAGCTTGAGCGACTGAGCGGACACCGCCAGGAGCATCAGTCGGAACTCGGTCACCAGAAGCAGTTGGAGAGTGCCTGGGACGACTGGAACGACCTCAACCAGTTCGAGGGGCAACTGGCCGAGTTGCCGGCTATTGACGATTTTCCTGTAAACGGCGTGGGCCGCCTGGAAACACTGGAAGAGCGGATCAGGACCAGGCAGGAGGAATACGACTCCGCAAAGGAGGCGGTTGGGGAAGCCAAAGCCAAAGCGGACGCGGTGGTGGAGCATGAGGCTATCCTCAACTATTCAACTGACATCCGAAAACTGGAACAGGATCGCACCTCCTTCGGTAAATCCGACCGCGACCTGCCCAAACGCAAGGATGAATTCGAAGATCACGAGAACGCCCTGTCCGCGACCCTGAAGGACCCGGGGCCTGACTGGAACCAAGCCCGCCTGGAGAGCTTCGACCTGTCCCTGGCCGTCCGCGAGGATATCTCACAATTCCGGGAACGCCTGCGGGAGGCGCGCGAGGAACTTGATCGGCGCAAGTCCGATCAAAGTCAGAAAAGGACACTGTGGGAGGACGCCCTTGAGGCTGAGGGCAAGGCCGAACGGGAGTTCGAGGCTGCTGTCAAGCCGGTCAGTCGCAAGAACGGCAGCAAGGTGTTGCCAGCCGTCTGCGTTGCTGCCGGCATCGCGCTGTTGGCCTTGGGGACGGTACTTGGCGGACCTGCTTTCCCCGTAGGGCTTGTCGCCGGTGTCGCGCTGGCGGCTGTGGCGGCTTACTTGTTCGCATCCGGCTGGCCATCTACCGGTACTGACACGGAAAACGCACGTCTATCCAGAGAACTTGATGGTGTCAGAGAGTTGGCCCGGCGGAGGAAGAGCAGGGTGGAGGAGTCCCAGAAAGCTGCCGAAGAGACTGAGCGCGCACTCGCATCCGTTCAGGGGAAATGGCGGAAGTGGCTCCTAGCGCGCCGTCTGCGGGACGACTTCCTTCCAGAGACCGTGGTCGAGCTTCGGAGCAAGGTGGAACTCGGCCTGACTCAGCTTCTCAATGTGCAACGCTGGCGTCAGCGCATAGACGCGATTCAGCGGGATATCGACAACTACGTCGCTATCGCCACGCCTTTGGCGGCGGCCTTCGAGATTCCATTGGACAGGACGGAGTCGGGCCGGGTGGCCGGGGCTGCTGACAGGCTGATCGAGATGCATGCCGACGTCGAGCAGAAAATGGGAGATCGGATGGACGCGGAGGCCGCTTTCAGGAAGGCAGAGGAGCAATTGAAGGCGAGAGAGAGCGATCTCCAGAGGGCGGAGGAAGAGATGAGAGGTCTGCTCCAATCCGGCGGCGCCGATGAGTCCGAGGACTTTCGCAAGCGGGCACAGATCGTGCGCCGGCGAACCGAACTGGAAGACGAGCGGCGTGGCGCACTGGGACGGTTACAACGCCTCAGCGGTCCCGGTGACCCGCTCGAAGCCCTGAAGAAGCAACTCGGCGAAACGGATATCCAGGCGATCCGCGATCAAGCGAGCTCGGCCAAGAAAGAAATTGACAACGCCAACGCACATATAGGGGAGTTGTCCAACAGGCAAGGATCGATCCAAAAAGACCTCAAGAATCTGACCAGCGAGGAGGAATCGTCAAAGCTGCGGGCGGAGCGTCAGAGACTGTTGGAGGAGGTCCGCGGCAACGCGCGGGACTGGGCCATTCGAACCATGGCCCAGAACCTACTCAAGGATGCGCAGGCCAAGTTTGAGAGAGAACGCCAGCCTGAAGTCGTACGCCACGCCGAATCGTTTTTCAAGGGCATTACAGGTGGGCGATACCAAACGGTGTTCTCCCCGCTTGGTAGTTCGGAGATACACGTTACCGATTCCTCGGGCGTCTCCAAACAGCCCAACCAGCTTAGCCGGGGCACGCGGGAGCAGTTGTTCCTGTCGCTCAGGTTCGGCCTTATCCGGGAGTTGGGCCAGCGGTCGGAAACGCTGCCGGTGATCGTGGACGAGGCGTTGGTGAACTTCGATCCCGAACGCGGACTGCGGGCCGCCCGAGCCTTCGTGGAGTTGTCCCAGTCCAACCAAGTGCTTGTTTTTACCTGCCATCCGACGATCGTCGATCTTTTTCAGAAGGCGGCAGCCACGCTAGGCATGCAAGAACCCGAAGTAATCGTGCTTGGGTAGGCCCGCCGGTGAATTATCGATACCTCTCAAGATGGCTGCCGATGAACCGGCGCCACCAGTACTTCGGTTGAGGTGTCTCACGGTGCCTTCTTCACTATCACGCAGGCAACCTCGATGGCATTGACTGGCTTGTCCAATGGCGCCATCGATTCCGGCCAGGGCTTCTCCTGGCAGGGATCTCTATCCGGGAGAACGGCTGCGGATCTGTCGGGTCGACCCCGCCGTCACCGGCCGGGGAGGGGGTCAATTGGCCTTCGCGCGCTGCGCGTAGTCCCGGTACTTGCCGAAGAGAGTCACGAACCGCGTGGAAATGTTGTCGAAATTTCTCGACTGCACCGGGGACCCCGGGCCTCCCTCAGAAGCAATCAGGCCTAGATTTCTGTTTCCGATGAAGCTGGTCCTCACCGTCTCCTGCATTCTGGTCGGAAGGTAGTAGGATCGCTTGCCGATTCCAATCTTCTTGTAGTCGATGCTGAGCTCGTAGGCCTTGATGGGGGAATCCTTGGGGATCTCGGTGTCCTTGGCGCGAAACCGCACCACCTGGAAGTCCTTGAGGTCGATCCAACATTGTCCCTCATACCCGAAGGTGACGGATTCCTCGTCGCTGACGCGGAGGGTTCGTTTGGAGTGCTCGGACGCGACACTAAAGCGGACGCGCGCCACTTCGCGGCCGCTGATTTTTTCCAGGCGTTCCAGTTCCAGAATGGCTTGGGATTGAGGGGAGAAGAGCTCGGCGATGGCGGGACCGAACTCGCCTGCCGTCTGGGGAGCAGCTCTGCTGGCGCCCACGTTCCGGTAATGCTTCTGCTTGTCGTGATAGGAGAGTTCGTGAGCCAGGAAATCCTCCTGCGTCCATCCCCCCCGGCCGATCTGGCGGTAGCGGCGGGTGGTCTGGTTGCAGACGAATTCAGGCAGTTTGCGCTCATAGTCAAAGGTCCTGGCGCGAACGGTCTTCAGGAACAGCGGCCAGTTTTTGCTGGTGGGCCTGGTTCCCGGCTTCATCAGGTCTGACGCTTTGGCGGCGACGCGCCGGGGGCGTTTGCGGGAGACCTTGACCACCCGGGCCGAGGCCACAAATTCCAGGGCCTGCTTCTTGCATAGCAACTTGTCGGGCAGTTGCGTCGCCTGATCGCAGGTTGCCCCCGCCACTTCGGTTGGGCGCAGCAGGGGAGCGTCGGGGTTGCCGGTCGCCAGGACTCGGCCCTCATCTCCGACCACCGCCCCGGTCAGGTCGGCTCCCCGCAGGTCGGTCTCCTTGAGATCGCTCCCCGACAGGGAAGCTCCCGACAGGTCGGCGTTCTGCAGATCGGCTCCTGTCAGCAGCGCCTCGTCCAGGGTGGCCTTGTTCAGGTTTGCCTGGGCCAGGGAGGCGTCGCTCAGGTCGGCCTGTGTCAGGTTGGCCTGGCTGAGATCGGCCTTCTCCAGCTGAGCCCCGGTCAGATTGGCTTGAGTCAGCTGGCTCTGGGAGAGCTTGGCTTCCCGAAGATTGGCTCCGATGAAGTTGCCGCGGTACACCTCCGCCTTGGTGAAGTCGGCCTGACCGAGGTCGGCCTGCATGAAGTCCACCTTGTCGGAAAACCCGTTTCGAAAGTTGAGTCCGGTGAGCACCGCCCGGCTGAGGTCGGAGGAAGAGACTTCCACTCCTTCCCAGCTCCTCTGGCTCAAGTCGACCCCGCTGAGGTTGACCCCGAACAGGATCATCCGTGAGAACTGCGCCTGATCCAGCTCGACGCCCCGCAGGTCGGTGTTTCGGATGACGGCCTCGCTCAAGTTGGCTCGATTGAGCCTGGCTCCCTGAAACTGGGTTCGCGAAACGTGGGCGCCCGTCAGATCGGCGCCGGTCAGGTCGGCTTCCCGCAGGTCGGTTCGTGTGAGGATGGCCTCGATGAGCCTGGCTCCAACCAGTTTTGCTCCCTGGAGATTGACGTCGGTCAGGGATGCGCCCGACAAATTGGCGCCGGACAGGTTGCTGCCCTGCAGGTCGGTCTTGAACAGATCAGCCTTCCGGAGGTCGCCGCACTCCCCTCGAAAATCGGGATTGAGCCCCTGAACCCCATCGTTGTCGGCGCATCCCTGTTCACCCCGGTAGGTGAAACGAGGGCTCTCGCCAGCGGGTTCCTGCTGGGTCGACCGGCCTTCCTGCGGGACGGGGACGGTCGCTGGGGCCTGGTAAGAGCCGACCATCACCGTCAGCAGAAACAGCGCCAGCACCACCGGTCCCTGCTTGGGCCGGCGACGCCTGATGGGGGTACGGACACTCATGTTCACAACGGACTCCAGGGAATGGGTCCCGGTCCGGCTGCAAGGCCAAGCTGCTGACCGGACCGTGGCTTCTCGCCACGACCCCTCGCAAGTGACAACAATTAGAACTATAGCCCTTTTGGAAGGGGGCCTCAAGCGGCTTCCGGGCCCTGGAGGCGACCGGGAGCAGGTCGCGGCGCCCACCCGGGACAATGGGACGTCTCGCTCGGAACCGACAACAGCCGCTCGACTATCCGTCCATTTCGTCCTGTTTCTTTCTGAGTTGCAGGAGCTCCGAATCCACCAGCCTCACGTTGTCGTAAGTGATCATGCCATCTTCCGGGATGTCCTCGAGCACTTCGGCGCCGTGGGTCAGTCCGATGGGAACCAATCGTTCCTCCCGGACTATCTCCGCACGCTCGACCATGCCATAGGTAGCGTAGCCCCCCTCTCCGTCCAGAACGGTTCCCGCCTTCAGGGGCTTCTTGGCGGCCGCCACCACGTCGGAAATCTGCCCGATCACCGAGGCCACCGGCTCCCGGTGGATCATCATGCGCGCGATCCCGATGGGGACTTCGTGCCCGATGAAGTGCTGGGGTCGGTAGATCATGGCGTGCTTGCTCCTGGCGCCGATGATCATGCCGGTAATTTCTCCGTAGGAGGCCATCGACTCCACCGGAAAGTCGTCCTGACCTTCGACCACCGCATAGAGACCTCCACGCAGGCTGCGCTCCACCGGGGAGTCGTCGGGAAAGATGGAGCTGACGGCCTCCACCACCCCATCATTCTCCAGAACGCCGCCCAGCTCCCTGCGGCAGAGCTTGTCGGGGATTTCTCGCAAATCCGCCGTGGGGAAGTGCATCCCGCGGATGTCGGGGATCAGGCCGGTGGCGTTGGAGAGGGCCGCCATCTCGATGGAGTGCTTGGTGCCGTCCAGGAAAGAGCAGAACATGCTGGCGTTGTAGTCCTTGCCCTTGAAGCCGTACATCCTGGGGACGTCGTCTGGATTGGCCTTGCGGAAGGACAGCTTGAAGCGGGTGCCCTTGCCGGAGGCGATCAGCTTGAACCCCAGCGTCCGCGCCCAGTCGCAGAGCTCGGCGGCAAGGGCGGGCTCGTCACCATAGGCCATGCTGTAAAGAAGGCCGGCTTGATCGGCCATCCGTTTGAGCAGGGCCCCCACCAGGATATCGGCTTCCACCGTTACCATGACCAGGTGCTTCTTCTGCCGGATAGCCCGATAGCCGTTGGCCGCACCGACCTCGGGAATTCCGGTGGCTTCCACCACCACGTCCACCCGGCTGCCGAGCAGCTCTTCGGCTCCGGCGGTCACGGCCGGGCGATCCCCATCCATGGCCCGGTCGATCTCGCCGGCCGTTTTGGCGACCTGGATGTCCTCGCGGGGGACACCCCCGAGGCTCAGGGCCCGGACTGCCCGTTCCAGCTTGAGGTCGGCAATGGCCGCGACCCGCATGCCCTGTATACGGCAGGTCTGGGCCACGATTTGGGTTCCGAAGGTTCCGGCGCCGATGATTCCGACCCGGATGGGCCGCCCCTCTCTCTCCAGTTCAGCCAGTCGTTGATGAAGCATCTTGGTTGTCCTCTCTAGCCGGCCAACAGCGATTTCAGGCGCTCGGCAACAATCCGGTCCTCTCCCGGTCGAAGCATCCAGACGGAAACGGTCAGGCCCTGCATGTTTTTCGGGGATTGGCTCTTGGGCCGCAGCCAGCGGTGGCCCCCCGTCTCGATCGGCGGATTGCCCTGCTTGAGCAGCCCTGAGGCCTCGGCAGTGGTGATGGAGATCTGGTCATAGTCCCACTCCAGGCTGAGGTGGGGGACGTGGTTGGCGATCTCCGGGACAAAGCTCTCGGCGTGCACCCCCGGGATGGAGGCCAGAGACGAGGCGATGGTGTCCACCCGGGACTGGAGAAGGCGTTTCTCCGCCTGGTGGTCTATCTTGAGGTAGCGTTCCACCGCCGCCAGCAGGCCGATCATCTCCTCCTTGCCGACCTTCATGCCCCGGCCAATGCCGCCCCAAGGGCTCCCGCACCGCCTGGCGGCCATTACCAGGTCCCTGCGGCCCAGCAGGAGGCCGGAACTCTGGGGCCCCAGCAAGCCCTTGCCGCCGCTGAAGGTCACCAGGTCGAACCCCATACTGACATACTCGGACAGCCGCCCCTTGGGGGGCACGTCGGCGGCGGCGTCGTTGAAAGTGGGAACCCCATGCTTCTTTCCCATGGCAACCCAGGTTTGCCGATCGATCCGGCCCTTGGGGGTGAAGGTGTTGATAAAGAAGAGCATGGCGGTCCCGGGATTGATGGCGGCTTCCAACTGGTCGATGGTCTCGACTTCCACGACCCGGGTGCCCACCAGCTTGATCTGGGCTTCGTAGGCTTCCCGGTGTGATTTCTGGATGATGACCTGGTTGGGCATGCCGGTGGTGTCGGGCAGTTGGGCCATCCTGTCCGGGTCTCCCCGGGTGACGCAAGCCGCGGTTCCCTGGGTGATGGCGCCAGCGGCCCCGCTGGTGACGGTGGCGGCCTCCACGCCAATCAGTCGGGCGAGGCGCTCGCCCACTTTTTCGTGGAGATCGGCCATAGGGACGAAGTGCTGTCCGGCCTCGTCCATGGCCCGGACCACCTCGGCCGGCATGATGGTTCCCCCCAGCCGTGTGACCGTCCCCAGGGCGTTGATGTAGGTGGGGACTCCCAGGCGGCTGTAGACATTGTCTTCCGTTCCTGGAGGCGAGGTCGCTGTCCGTTCAAGCCCGGCGGCGGCCAGCCAAGTCGGAGACGTCGAGAGCCAGGCAGCTCCCGACAGGAAGCGGCGGCGGCCCCAAAGGCGGTTTTTCGGTTGCATGGCTCCTCCTCACCCTGGTTGGAAATAAAGGTGCTGCTCCCCTTGCTGCATCAGCCGTCGGCCGCGGCACGGCTTCCGCGACTCCCCCTCGAGAGGGGAGTCACACGCCTATCCGGTAATGCGCCGCGAGGCGTCGTCCCGGGGGGCATAGCCCAGCTCGGCCCGGGCATTGGAAAGATCCCAGAAGGCTCCCTTGTTGTTGGATATGCCGTAGTAGACGCCATAGGTGACATTGGCGCTCAGACAGCACTCCACCAGGTGGACCAGGTCGCGGTGGCTCAGCCAGGTGCGCAGAAACCTGGGATCGGTGGTGGGATCGTCGTCCCGGCGCACCGATCCGATCCTGATGCAGATCGATTCCATTCCCCAACGGGCACAGTAGTAGCGGGCCAGAATCTCGCCGAAGGCCTTGCTGACGCCGTAGTCGCTGTCCGGGCGCATGGGGTGGCTCACCGTGATGGGAACCGGTTCCGCCTGCCGGTGGAGATTCAGGTTGGGCGCGAAGCCTTCGTAGGCGCCGGTGACGTGGTTCGAGCTGGCGAAGACCACCCGTTTGACCCCCGACACCCGGGCGGCCTCGTAGAGGTTGCGGGTCCCCTGGATGTTCACCCGGAGCACAGGCTCCCAAGCGGTATCGACGGCGATCTGGGCCGCCAGATGCACGACGTATCGGACCGCCGCCAGCTTGTCGAGAGCCTGCGACACCTGGCGGGCGTCGGCGATATCGGCCTGGAGGACCCGGTCGGAAAACGGCGGCGTGAGATCCAGCCCGTAGACCTCGAAGGAATCACTCAAAGGGTCTCGCAGGACCCTTCCAATGAGACCGTTGATGCCGGTGATGAGCAGTTTGGGTTTGGACATGGCGAAACCCGTCGATTATAGCAGGCCGTGACCGCGAGCGTGCCCTGTCTGAGGTTCAATGTCAGCAGTGACTGGTGGGCGTCGGGGAATCGATGAATTCTTATGAACATCGATGCACAGGATGCACAGGATACACAGGACGAAAGGTTCATGCACCGGAACACGGCTCGGGCGATGATCCGGAACCGGCTTGCGGAAGTTCCGGGAAAACGGACAACGGACTTTCGCAAAAATCCTGTATATCCTGTGCATCCATGTAGATAAAAAAACAAAAAAGGACATGGATATACAGGATGGACAGGATAACCAGGACGAGACGCTGCTGCACGGGAAGCCGACGCTGGCGATGATCGCGTGGGGGTTTGCCGATTTCCAGGAATACAGGACGGCGGACTGTCAGAAAAAATCCTGTATATCCTGTGCATCGATGTTAATTTTTTCTGTGAACGGCGAGACTTCGCATTTGCCCGCTTCCGGCTCGACTGTGGGCTTCGCCCTTGCATGGGGGCTCTTGCCCGAGGGGAAGGCAACTCGGCTATAATTTGGAGGATACCCCCAGGGGGCTCCCGCTCCCGGCGATTTTCGATTCCGGATCCGGCTTTCAAGGAGTGATCATGTCCTTGTTTCAAGAGAGTATGCTCGCACTCATCACCGAGACCTCCACCAACCTTCCTCCGGACGTGCGGCGGGCCATGGCCGACGGCCTGCGATGCGAGACCCCCTCCACTCAGGCTTCCCAAGCCCTCAACGTCATCGCCACCAACATCGACATGGCTTCCGAGGACGAGGGCCCCATTTGCCAGGATACCGGGATGCCTACCTTCAAGATCAAGACCCCGGTGGGCGTCAACCAACTGGCCCTGCAGCGGGACCTCCGCCAGGCCATTGCCGAGGCCACCCGGAGGGGCAAGCTCCGCCCCAACTCGGTGGATTCGCTGACGGGCAAGAACAGCGGCGACAATCTGGGCGCCGGCACCCCCATCGTCCATTTCGAGCAGTGGGAGAACCCGGAAGAGATCGAGATCAAGCTGATCCTCAAGGGAGGAGGTTGCGAAAACAAGAACATCCAGTACTCCGTCCCCTGCGAGCTGCCTCACCTGGGGAGAGCCGACCGGACCCTGGACGGGGTTCGCAAGTGCATCCTGCATGCCGTCTGGCAGGCCCAGGGACAGGGGTGCAGCGCGGGAGCGCTAGGCGTCTGTATCGGAGGCGACCGCACCTCCGGATACACTCACGCCAAGGAACAGCTCTTCCGGACCCTGGACGACACCAATCCCAACCCTCAACTGGCTGCGCTGGAGGACTACATCATGAAGGCCGGCAACACCCTGGGGATCGGAACCATGGGCTTCGGGGGGCAGGTGACGCTGATCGGCTGCAAGGTGGGTGTCCTCAACCGCCTGCCGGCCTGCTTTTTTGTGTCGGTGGCCTACGATTGCTGGGCCTTCCGGCGGCTGGGGGTCATTCTGGACGCAGGGACCGGGGCTCTGAAGCGCTGGCTCTACCGCGACGACCAACCCGCCGTTCCCATGGCCGCCGGCGAAGGATTTCCGCAAACGGGCAGGGAGGTCCGCCTGGAGGCTCCCATCTCCGATGAAAAGGTGCGCGGGCTCAAAATGGGCGACGTGGTCCTGATCAACGGCGAGATCTACACCGGCCGCGACGCCGTCCACACCTATCTGATGAAGAACGATTCGCCGGTGAAGCTGCAGGGAAGCGTGCTCTACCACTGCGGCCCGGTGGTTCTGAAAGACAACGGCCACTACCGGATCACTGCGGCCGGGCCGACCACCAGCATTCGCGAGGAACCCTACCAGGCGGAGATCATCGAGCGGTTCGGCATTCGTGCCGTGATGGGCAAGGGAGGCATGGGGGCCAGGACCCTGGCGGGGCTCAAGGCATCGGGCGCCGTCTACCTGAACGCCATCGGCGGGGCAGCCCAGTATTACTCCCGCTGCATCGAGGAGGTGGTGGACGTCCACCTGCTGGAGTTCGGCATCCCCGAAGCCATGTGGCACCTGCGGGTCAAGGACCTGCCGGCCATCGTCACCATGGACGCCCACGGCAATTCACTGCACGCCGACGTGCACAATGCATCCTCCATTCTGTTGTCCAAGCTGGCAGAGCCGGTCTTTACCTGAGGATCGTCGGTCCCGGCGTCGACCGGCCCGGGGAAGCACTCTCCTGGCCGAACTCTTGCAAGCGGGAAGCGTACCGACTATATTGAAGCCTGTCGCATCGCCCCGTGGTGGGGCAGGAACGAGCGGGAGTAATTCAGCGGTAGAATGCCAGCTTCCCAAGCTGGACGTCGCGGGTTCGATCCCCGTCTCCCGCTCCATCTTTTCCTTTGCAGCAAGCCCATTAGCACACAAGACCACTGCACCCCCCGGTCAGCTCCTCAACATCGCTCTCCCGTGAGGGGAATCCGGTCAGACGCGGGCGACGCCCACGGTCGAGCCGATGGAGTCCGGAAACTCCCTGCAAAGTAGAATAGGCGCCTCGCCATGAGTGAGCAGCCCATCTCCGCCGCCCGACCCACCGGCATCCGCTGGCTGGTCCTGGCCCTGGCCTGCGTGACCAGTTGGCTCCTCTACCTGCACCGATACTCCTGGGGCGTCATCAAGCCGGAGGTCAAGTCGGAATTCGGATTCTCGGACACGCAATTGGGGTGGCTGGACTCCGCTTTCAATCTCTCCTATGCCCTGTTCCAGGTTCCCGGAGGCCTGCTGGGAGACCTGCTGGGGCCGGCGATTGTGCTTCCGGTCATCATATTCGCCTGGTCCGGTTGCGTGGCCGGCACCGCCATGGTCGGGCAGGCCTGGTCCTTTGCCGGAGTGCGGACCCTGTTCGGACTGACCCAGGCCGGAGCCTATTCCAATATCTCCAAGGTGACCCGAAGCTGGTTCCCCTTGTCTGTGCGCACCACCGCCCAGGGCCTGATCGGATCTTTTTCCGGACGGGCCGGCGGGGCCAGCGCCGCCTTGGTCGTCGGCACCCTTCTGCTCGGCTGGCTGCAGATGGAGTGGCGAGCGGCCATGTGGTGGCTGGCACTGGCGGGGATCTGCTTTGCCGTTGCCTTTCGGTTGCTGTTCACCGACAGCCCGGCCGGCCACCCCTGGGCCAATTCGGCGGAACAGGCGCTGGTGGATGGAGAAGAGCCGGTCCAATCGCCCACATCCGGCGCTGCGCCGCGTCTGGACCTGACCCGGCCGGCACTGGGCAATCTGGCCATGCTCATGCTTCACGGCGTGGCCAGCGCCGGCGCCGACATGCTCTACGTCTATTGGATCCCCCTTTTCCTAAGCGAGGCCAAGGGGTTCGACCCCGTTCAGATGGGAATCTTCGCCAGCTTGCCCCTCTGGGGGGGAGCCGCCGGCGGGGCTTTTGCCGGGTTGCTCAACGACCGGCTGATCCGCCTCAAGGGACGCAAGTTCGCCAGGAAAGCCGTGGGGCTGACGGGCAAGGTGCTGGCTTCCATCCTGGTTCTGATCAGCCTGGACGTGGAGGATGGCCGACTGATCATGGTTTTGCTGGCGGGTGCCAAGTTTCTGACCGACTGGAGTCAACCCACGGTTTGGGGAACCATTACCGACATTGCCGGTCCGCTCTCGGGCCGGGTCTTCGGAGCCGTCAACATGGCCGGCTCGGTGGGAGCCTTTGTTTCGGGACCCCTCCTGGGCTGGATCAAGCAACGGCTGGGTTGGTCGATTCTCTTTCAAACCATTGCCGGAGCCTACGTTTTCGCGGGATTGTGCTGGCTGGCCATCGATGCCACCCGGAAGGTATTCACAATGGAAACCGCTCCCCCCTCCGAACCCAACCCCTAAGGAGTGCCTCGTGCGCCTCGTCGACACCATGCGCCTCTCCATCCTCCTCCCGTGGCTGCTCCTGGCTTGCGGAACGGCCCCTGGCCTTGCCGCCGACGTTCTCACGATGGAGAACGGCGACCGCTTGACCGGAGAGGTAAAGAGTCTGGCCGGCGAGAGGGTGTTTCTGGAGACCGCCTATGCGGGCACCATCCAGATCGATTGGCTGAAACTGGAGGGCTTCAGCAGCGACCGCCGGTTCGAGGTCGAGGTCGAACGCGGGCGCAAATACCGGGGCAAGCTGGTCCTGGCTAAAGGGAAGCTGGAGGTTACAACCACCAAGGAGACGGTTTCTGTCGAAAAGGACCGGGTGGTGGGCCTGGCTCCCAAGGCCGAGACGGAACGAGGCAGCCTGTGGAGGGAGGTGGAGGGGACCCTGGACCTCGGCTACAACCTGACCCGCGGCAACTCGCAACTCGATCAGTCCTCGTTCCTGGCGCAGGGTCTCTACGATAAGGGCCACTTCAAGATATCGGGGGATGTCTCCTCCATCTTCGGCCGCCAGGACGATGCCGACCCCACCAGCCGTCAGACCGCGGGTCTTCGCGTCGACTGGTTCGTCAATCCCCGCGTCTTCCGTTTCGCCCTGGGCACCTTTGAACACAACGATCGCCAGCGGCTCAATTTCCGAACGGTTCTGGGAGGCGGCCTGGGCCGGACCCTGTTGAAGACCAAGAGGAACGAGCTGGCGCTGTTGGGCGGTGTGACCTTTACCGGGGAACGGTTTCGCGGAGAACCCGGGACCTCCGAGCCGCCGGTTCGGCGAGGCGGGGAAGGATTGGCGGGGGTGGAGTGGAAGACGGTGCTCAGGAAAAGGATTCAACTGAGCAGTAGGCTGACTGCTCATCCCAACCTGGGTAGTTCGGAAGATTACCGCCTCGCCTTCGACGGTTCCTTGAGGTTGCTGTTCTCCAAGAATCTGAGTTGGAGCCTGACCTTCTACGACCGGTTTGTCAGCCGGCCTCCGGTTCAGGTGCGACGGAACGATTCCGGGTTGGTCAGCGCCTTCGGCATCGGGTTTTAGCCCGCTGCCGCTTCAGCATTTCGGTGAGAGTATCGGCCAGGTTCCAGCATGGTATGCTTGCCGTTCCGGGCCGGCAAGTCCGGCCAGGCCGCTCCGATGCGGACTGGACGGGGCCTGCTGCCACTTCCTGAGATCAGGGGGGCGGCCGACAAAGGCGGAAAATGGAAGCCGTCGAATTCAGTCGATTGAACCTGCTGGTGCTGGTCGTCTACCTGTCGGCCCTGGTCTGGATCGGCCTGAGACTGGCGGGAAAGCAGCGGAGCACCGAGGATTTCTTTCTGGGAGGGCGCCGCATGCCCTGGCTCGCGGTTGGAGTCAGCATGTTCGCCTCCCTCACCAGCGCCTCTTCCTTTCTGGGAGTCCCGGGCGTTGCCTTTCGCGAGAACATCTCGATGGTGGTGCTGGGCCTTGTGAGCCCGCTGGTGGCTCCCCTGCTGATCCTGATCTTCTACCCCTTCTATCGACAGTTGCAGGTCACCACCGCTTACGAGTACGTGGATCTGCGCTACGGCCGCGGGGCGCGCCTGTGCGTGGCCGGATTGTTCTGCCTGGCCCGCATGGGCTGGTTGGGAGTAGTCATCTATTCTCCGGCCCTGGCTCTCTCGGTCATGACCGGCATCGGTCTCTATCCCGCCATCTTCCTGATGGGAATCATCGCCACCGCCTACGCCACGGCGGGTGGATTGTCGGCGGTGATCTGGACCGACGTGCTCCAGTTTGCCCTGCTGGCGGGCGGGGCGCTGTGGGTGGCCCTGGCTCTGATGCACGGGGTGCCGGGCGGCGTGGCGCAAATCATGGCCGTGGCCGGCGAAACGGCCCGGCTGGACGTCTGGCAGTGGCAGTTGAAATGGTTCGAGATGACGGCCTTGGGTGCGGCCCTCTCCTACCTGTTTCAGTTGATGCAGGACTATGGCACCGACCAGGTCTCGGTGCAGCGCCTCCTGTCGGTTCGGGACGCCCGCGGCATGGCCAAGGCGGCCATCCTGAATTCCCTGATCGATCTCGTCCTGATGAACGTGCTGCTGTTCGTGGGATTGGGCCTGTTCGCCTACTTTCAGTCTTTTCCGGAACGGCTGGCCGAGGGGGTGACTGGAGACGGGATTCTGGCCTTTTACATCATCCACGCCCTTCCCGACGGCGTCTCCGGACTGTTGATCACGGCCATCCTGGCGGCAGCCATGTCGAGCCTGGATTCAGGAATCAACTCGCTCTCCTCGGTCATCATGAACGACTTCATCAAGCCCTTCCGGCGCCGGGCGGTCTCCAGCAGCTCGGAGGTCAAGCTGGCGCGGACGCTGACCCTGGTTCTGGGCGTCTTTGCCATCGGGGCCGCCTGCTACACGGTCCGAATCGGTGAGATTCTCAAGGCCGCCTCAGCCTTTCTGAGTCTTTTCGGCGGTCCCGTGCTATCGCTGTTCCTGCTGGGGATGCTGACCCGGCGGGCCCATTTCCGCGGGTGGATTCTGGGCACGCTGCCCTCCCTCGGAGTCTCGGTCTGGCTGCAGAATTGGACGGAGGTGCACTTCATCCACTACTTCCCCATCGCGTTCGGAATCAGCTTCGGCCTGGGCTACCTGGCCAGCCACCTGGTCTCGGGTCCCCGGGCGAGGCCGGAACTCACCCTTTGGGGCAGGCCGCCGATGAAGCTGTGATTGTGATTAGTGGCTAGTGATCAGTGGTCAGTGATTAGTGGAGTATTTCGGGAGCAGGCAAGCGCCTGATGACCTCATTGCACTTATTGACGGACTGCGCCGAGATCAACAATCCACGTAACCCATCGATCAATTCACTAACCACTGACAACTATCCACTATCCACTTGGCCGGCCCCGCCTCAAGCGACCGGGCGGACCATACGGGATGAAACCGAAGTACACTCGGAAGGGTTTATCGTGGAATCGCCGGCCAACTTCATTCTTCCAGCACGCAGGCGAAGATCAGGGGCGCCACGATGGTGGCATCCGATTCGATCACGTAGCGGGGGGTGTCCACTGCCAGCTTCCCCCAGGTGATCTTTTCGTTGGGGACGGCGCCCGAATAGGAGCCGAAGCTGGTGACAGAATCGCTGATCTGGCAGAAATAGCTCCAGAGCGGGGTGTCGTCCAACTTCAGATCCAGCTTGAGCATGGGAACCACGCAGATGGCGAAGTCGCCGGCGATACCCCCGCCGATCTGAAAGAAGCCGATGGGGCCCTGGCGGGAAGTCTCACGGTACCAGTCCGCCAGAGACACCATGTATTCAATGCCGCCGCGCACGGTTTGGGGGTTCTTGATGGTGCCCTTGATGCAGTAGGAGGCGAAGACGTTCCCCAGGGTCGAATCCTCCCAGCCCGGCACGAACAGGGGCAGGTCCTTTTCGCAGGCCGCCGCCACCCAGCTGTCCTTGGGATCGATCTGGCAGGAGTCGTCCAGAGTCCGGCTGCGCAGCAGTTGATACACATACTCGTGCGGGAGATAGCTCTTTCCCTCGGCTTCGGCCTTGTACCAGAGTTCCCGGATGGCGTGATCGAGCTTCAGCATGGCGGCCTTTTCCGGAATGCAGGTGTCGGTCACTCGATTGAAGGAGCGGCTGAAGAGATCCTGCTCGGCCTCGGGGGTCAGGTCTCGATAGTTGGGAATGCGGAGATACTCGTCGTGGGCCACCAGGTTGAAGAGGTCCTCTTCCAGGTTGGCTCCGGTGCAACTGATGGCGTGGATCTTGTCCTGCCGAATCATCTCGGCCAGGCTGACCCCGATTTCGGCGGTGCTCATGGCCCCGGCCAGGGTCATCAGCATGCGGCCCCCGGACGCGATCAATTCCCGGTACCCGTCAGCCGCATCGGACAAGGCCGCCGCATTGAAGTGGCGGAAGTGACGACCAACGAACTTGCTGATGGGGTTGGATTCCATGGATCCTGGCAGGTGCCCGGGCCGCCGTGACGGGAGGTTTGGGAAGTGGCCGCTCCCTCGGGGAAAATGACCGGAGCGGGCCCTGGTAGGGTCGCGCTACTGCTAGTCGGCCTTCGGGGTGGTGGCGTTCGTGGGAACGATCAGGGTCTGGCCCGGATGGATCAGGTGGCCGCGGATGGCGTTGGCAGTCCTGAGCTGTCGGACCGAGACTCCGAATTTCCTGGCAATGGAGTCCAGGGAGTCTCCGCGTCGCACCCGGTAGCGGCCGTTGGCGGCGCCGGAAGTCGATTCGCCGCCGGCCCTTCGCCGATTTCCATTTGCCGATGCCCGGACGGGTATCTTCAGCTTCTGACCCGCCAGAATGCGGGACCCCTTCAGTCGGTTGGCCCGCCGTATTTCGCCGACCGAAGTCCCGAAACGCCGGGCGATGATAATCAGCGAGTCGCCGCGCCTGACGCGATATAGCGTGGCCCGGGATGCCGGCGCCTGCGTCGAGCCGGACCGAGCCTTGGCCTCGGCCGACGCCGTCGGGTCGGGACCGGCGGACTGCTTCGGAGCCGTAGGCGATTCGGATATCTTCAGCACCTGGCCCGGGTGGATGCGGGATCTCCTGAGGCCGTTCATTCGCTTGATGGCTGCTACGGAGGTGCCGAATCGTTGGGCAATCACGCTCAGGGAGTCGCCGCGCCGGACCCGGTAGCTTGCCGGCGGCGTTGAGGCCGATCTGGCCGAAGCTCCTCCGGCCGTCCTTGACCCGGACGAGCCACCCTGGCCAGCCGAGGCTCGGCGCAAACCGGGGATCCTCAAGACCTGCCCGGCGTAAATCCGGGTTCCCTCCAGGTCGTTCAACCGTTGAATGGCCTTCACGGAGGTTCCGAAGCGTCGCGCAATGCCCCCCAACGAATCCCCTCGTCGGATTCGATAGCCGTCCGGGGGCACCTTGGCGGGGGCGCCGCGCCAGCGGACGGCCGGGGCCCTGGCCAGGGCCACTCGAGCTTCTTCCGCTTTGGCGGCCGGGATGCGGAGATTGAAACCCGCCGGCAGGACCCGTGTACGGGTCCAGAGGCGGCGCTTGAACTGCGGGTTGTATTCCCGCAGGACATCCCGGGAGAGGCCCGCGATGGTGGTGAAGGTGCTTACACGAACCGACTTGTCCAGGTAGATCTCCTGGTACCGGTGGGGTTCCAGAAGCTCAAGCGGCCCAAAGTAGGTGCGGTAGTTCTCGGAGACCTCCACGGCGGCCAGAAACTCGGCGTAAAAGTTCTTGCTGGCATAGCGGAAGGACCTGGACTGGTACTTGTCGATGACGGTGAGCAGGTTGGGCCCGTGACGGCGTTTGGCTCGAGCCATCCCGGCCTGGCCATGGTTGTAGGAGGTGATGGCCAGGGGCCAATTGCCCAGTTTCCGATAGGCGTCTTTCAGATAGCGAGCGGCGCCGTCGGTGGCGGCGATGGGATCCAGACGTTCATCGACGTTACGGCCGACCCGGAGCTTGTAGGCCCTGCCGGTCCGGGGCATGAACTGCCAGATGCCGGCGGCGCCCTTGCTGGAGCGGGAGGCATAGTTGAAGGAGGATTCCACGTGAGGGAGGCGCACCAGTTCTTTGGGAAGACCATGTTTCTCAAAGATGGCCTCCATTGTCTGCAGGTAGCGTCCCGAGCGAATGATGCCCTTCCGGAACCGCTCCTTCACGCCTCTCTGTGCATGGATGTTGTGGCGCAGCCTTCTGAAAAGCGCCCGCGTGGGTTGCAGGCCCGCGGAGCGCACTACCTTCAGGATTCCACGTTGCACCGCGTCGGGATTCTTGGGATCGGGGCCGTGGGTCCGCAAGCGGTTCATGGCAACCGACAGGCGGTGAATGCGGGCGCGCACCGTCCTCCGCTGGCGCCTGGAGGCGGCTCTGCTGCGGCCGAGGCCCTGTTTGAACTCGACCACCTCGTAGATCAGCCTCAAGTCATCGGTGTCGTGGAGGATGATCTGGTTGGCGCCATACTTGCTAAAGACAGCCCGCCAGAAGGCTACCCGGGGTTCGAATCCGCGGGAGGGAAACCGGTCCGAGATTTGGGTGAGTGAGAAGGTCGGGGACTGGGCCTGCGCCAGGGCGGAAGGGGCAACCAGCAGGAGCCCTGTCAGCACCCACAGCCAAGTCAATCGGTGCATATCGCTAATAGGGTACAACTGAACGGGTCTGAAATCCAAAAACTCTTTTCGGGGTGGAAGGATCTGTGCGGAAAAAGCGAAAAGAGTTGTGGTCACCGGGGGTTCCGCCCTTGAGAAGAGTGCAGGGGATGCAGCCGGTGCTGCGACTCATTGGAACCGGATGGGTCCCCCCTGGGCGTTTTGTCCTTCAGATCGATCCTCCAGGTCTGTCATAATAGGCGCCGGTTTGGCTTCCTGCCTCTGTCTCGACGCTCCCGGGGAACTCAAGGTATGGGAAAGGACCCACAGTCCAGCTCGCGCAGAACCTTCTACCAGCGGATGATCTACGGCGTGAGCAGCCTGATCGCGGCCTCGCTGACAGTGCCTGCCGTCGGCTACCTGTTTCCGTCTCGAAGAAAGGGAGACGCCCACAAGGGCTGGACGGACGCCGGCGACGTATCGGCTCTCCCCCTGAATGAACCCCGGGAACTCGCTTTTCAGCGCAAACGGGTTGACGGTTGGAAGACCTCCAACGAGAGGGCCACCGCCTGGGTGGTCAGGACCGAGCAGGAACTGATCGCCTTTTCTCCCCGATGCACCCACCTGGGTTGCGGCTACCACTGGGAAACCGACGGCGATCGGTTTGTCTGCCCCTGTCACACCTCCGGCTTTTCCATGACGGGAGAGGTGCTGGAAGGCCCCGCTCCTCGGCCCTTGGACCGCTTCGAAACTCGAACGGAAGGGAACCGCCTCTGGCTCGGTCGGGTTCGTCCCATCCCGGAGAACGGCGGCCAATGAGGGACCTGATTCGAAGAATCCTGGATTGGGTGGATCATCGCACCGGGTTCGAGACGGCCGTCAAGAACTTCCTCTACGAAGACATCCCCGCTTCCAGCGGCTGGCACCAGGTCTTCGGCAGCGTTGCGCTCTTCCTCTTCTTTGTCCAGGCTTTTACCGGCGTTCTGCTGGCCTTCAACTACGCCCCCCAGCCCGGAGATGCCTACCACAGTCTCCAATACATTGTGAATGAGATCACCGGCGGACGCCTGATCCGGGGGCTTCACCACTGGGGGTCCAGCCTCATGGTGGTGGTGGTTGGGCTGCACATGGTCCAGGTGGCCTTGTGGGGAGCTTACAAGAAACCGAGGGAGGCGACCTGGATTCTGGGGGTGCTGCTGCTGCTGCTGGTTCTGGCCTTCGGGTTGACCGGCTACCTGCTTCCCTGGGACAACCGGGCCTACTGGGCCACGGTGGTGACCATCGAGATTGCCGGCCTGGCGCCGCTGGTCGGGGAGTACATGCTGGAGTTTCTGGGCGGCACCGAGGGCGTTGGCGTTTCCACCTTCACCCGTTTTTACACCCTGCACGTGCTGATGCTGCCGGCCTTGACCGTGCTCCTGATGATGCTCCACATCCACCTGGTGCGAAAGCACGGGGTCACTCCCTCTCCCCGGGCGATCGGTCAGCCCAAGAAGAAGTTCTATCCCGGGCAGGCCTTCAAGGACCTGATGGCCTTTTTCGCGGTCTTCATCCTCCTGTTTGTTCTGGCGGCCACCGTGGACGTGCCCCTGGAGCGTCTGGCGGACCCCAGTGACAGCACCTACGTCCCCCGGCCGGAGTGGTACTTCCTCTTTCTCTTTCAGATGCTCAAGTTCTTCGAAGGTCGCTGGGAAGTGGTAGGGGCGGTGATCCTGCCCACCCTGGCCGTGCTTGCCTTGCTGGTCGTCCCTTTTCTGGATCGCGCCAAGGTCAAGCGCATCCAGCAGCGGACGCTGGCCTTCGCCGTGGTGGGCGTGGTATTGGCCGGTTGGCTGGCCCTGACGGTGGCGGCGGACTTGACCACCCCCGAGCCGGTGGAGTCCGCTCGGGAGACGAGTCCAGCTTCCGCGGACTGGCGTCTCCTGACGCCGGTCGAGCTGGCCGGCCGAGCCTATTTCCAGCGGGAGAAATGCGCCGGTTGTCACAACCTGTCCGAGGGGGAGCCCAAGATGGGACCCACGCTGGCCACGGTTTCCCTGCGAAAGCCCACCGAATGGCTCATGGGACATTTCGGAAATCCATCCGAAGCGGTGCCGGGCAGTCCCATGCCGGCCACGACCATTTCCGACGAGGAATCGAACGGCCTGGCCGCCTTCGTGTTAAAGCTGACACCGACAAACGCCGCCGCTCTGGAGGCAGTGCCTGCCTATGCCATGCGAGCGGCTGTGATTTACCAGGAAAGCCAATGCGGCGCCTGCCATGTGGTCAATGGAAGCGGAGAGGAGAGCGGCCCCCCTCTCAACGGCGTCGGCCAGCGCCGCACGGCAGAATGGCTCGAAGACCACTTCCGCGACCCCCAGAAGTTCGACCCCCAAAGCGTCATGCCTCCCTACGATTTCCCCCCCGAAGACATGAAGGCCATCGTCGCCTACATGCAGGCTCTGCCGCCTGACCCGAGGCATTAGTGGTTGCCCGGTTGTTCGCGTTGGCCAGGATGCGGAGGCAGGGAAACAGCGCGAGGATTGGTGGCGGCAGGAGCGAGGCTGTCAGGGTATACTGTTCAAGGTATGGTTTTGCCGGTGCCGGTCGGCCCTGGCCGTCCCCGGCGTGGCCACACCTTTCTCCCTCGTTGGATTGAATCGTATCCACGGGTTGGGTGAGCGAAATCACCCCATCCGTAAGGGGAGAAAGTCGATGCCAGCCTCATCCAAACCTGAAACCAACGCAATCCATCGGGTCCTGATCGACAGCAGCGCCGACCCCAAGCTGATTCATCCCGCCATCGAGGAGATGCGCAACTTGAGTGGGCAGAACGTCATCACCGCCATCGGCGCTCAAATCACCGAGCTCCGGTCCGACACGCAAACTCAGATCAAGGAACTCCGGTCCGACTTGCAAACTCAGATCACCGAGCTTCGGGCGGAGATGCAGACTCAATTCACTTCGCTCCGCACGGAAATGAACGCCCTGAACAAGTTCATCTGGACGCTCATCAGCCTGCTGTTCATTCCCATGCTTGGCTTGCTTTACAAGTTTCTCACCTAACTCAACAATCTCCCCCTGTATTTGATTGCCTGAGGTTTGGCTCCTGCCAAGGGGAAAAGGGTAAGGAAGCCCAGGGCTACTCTTTCCTTTGCAAGCGAAAGCCCGGCGCCAGCATCTCCACGACCTGCTCGACGACTTCCTGCACCTCGATGTCTCCTACCGGGACCTTTCTGATCACGCGGCTGCGGTCGCCTAGCGGCCGGTAGTGCAGGGGGTCGCTCAGGCTGAACAGGCCCAGGGTGGGAACGCCCAGGGCGGGGCCGAAGTGCATGGGGCCGGAGTCGTTGCTTACCAGCAGGTGGCAGCGGCCGATCACCGCGGCCAGGTCCTTGAGTCCAAGTTGACCGGCCAGGGCGTAGCGGTCGGTTCTCAGTGACGACTCGGCTTGCCTGAGAAGGGCCTCCTCCCCGGGTCCGCAGAGCAGGATGACACCCAGGTCGAACCGGTCGGCCAGCTTGTCGGCCAGGGCGGCAAAGCGCGTAGCGGGCCACATCTTGTCGGTCGCGCTGGCGCCCAGGTTCATTCCGATCAGGCAGGGGAATCCATTCATCCCCTTTTCTCGCAAGAATCGTTCCGCCCTGGTTCGGTTTTCGGAAGGGACCTCGAGCTGAATGTCCCGGGCGCCGGGGCTCACCCCCAAGGCTTCCACCAGGGAATCGAACCGATCGGCCACGTGCAGGTTCTGGTCTTCCGGCACCGGGTCCAGGTTGAAGCAGAAGGGCAGGTAGGAGGGCTCGTTCCTCTCGAGGCCGATCCGCCAGGGGGCCCGGCTGTACCAGGCCAGCAGGTTGGTTTCCCGAAAACCGTGGAAATCGATCACCAGGTCGTAGCCGGCTTTGCGAAGCTCATGGGCCGAGCGGAGTGCGCTGAGCGCTCCCGACCACCAGGGGCTGTCGCGCATGCCGATGCGGTCCGACGCAATCACCCTGTCGACGGCGGAGCACATCTCCGGAACGGCGGCGTAACGTTGGTCCACCAGGGCGGAAATGTGGGCCGAGGGGAACCGCTGACGCAGTGCCCGCAAGGCGGGGATCAGGAGGACCAGGTCTCCCAGTCGTCCGTAGCGAATGACCAGAATCCTGGATACGTCGGAGAGAGTGACCATGGAAGTGGGAATCCGGTTCCCGATGGGCTCCCTGCCCGTCGGGTTTCGAGACTGCCGGCGAAGATTGTAGGAAAGCCCCTCGGCTCAGTCAAAGTAGGGATATCTCACCCCAAAGGGGGCCTCCCGGGTGGGCCTTCGGGCCCTCCCGGAAACCAGTTGCTTTGTTCGAACCGCTTGATTATGCTTTGTAGCCCTGCGAAAGGTCCTTTTCAGTCTTTGTCTTGCGCTTGCAGGAGTTCAGCCATGTCCCGGGCGCCCTTACCTGGATTGTCTCGAAGGAACTTCCTTTCGGCCGCACCGCTGGCGGCCGCCGGAGGAATGGCCGCCGCTGTTCCCTCCCGAAAGAGGCCCCGCATCGCCGCGGTGGTCAGCGAATACCGCCGCTACTCTCACGCCCAGCACATCGTGGATCGATTCCTGTGGGGTTACGGTTGGGGCAACCGCCACCATCGCCCTCCCATGGACGTGGTCTCGGTGTATGTCGATCAAACTCCGAAAAACACCCTCATCCACGACCGCCTGCGGCGATTCCCGAAGATGAAGATGTATCCGACCATTGCCGAGGCCTTGACTCAGGGGGGGAGCCGGTTGGCCGTGGACGGTGTGCTGCTGATCGGCGAGCACGGCAACTATCCCAAGAACGAGAAGGGCCAGACGCTCTATCCCCGCTACGAGTGGTTCAAGGAAATCGTCCAGGTCTTCCGTGACAGCGGGAGGAGCGTCCCCGTGTTCAACGACAAGCACCTTTCCTGGAAGTGGGAATGGGCCAAGGAGATGGTGGACATCTCCAGGGAGTTGGATTTTGCCTTCCTGGCGGGCTCCTCGGTGCCGGTGACGCCCCGGCTGCCTTCCATCGACATGCCCCTGGGAGTGGAGATCGAGGAGGCGCTCTGCCTGGCCGTGGGAGGGATGGACGGATACGACATCCACGCCCTGGAAGGGCTGCAGTGCATGGTCGAGCGCCGGCGCGGGGGCGAAACCGGGGCGGCATCCATCCACGGCCTCAAGGGAGATCCCGTCTACCAGGCCATGAATGCCGGATCCTGGCAGGCGGGCGGGTGGGATCCGGAGCTGTTCCAGGCCTGCCTCTGCCGCAGCCACAGCCTGACTCCCAGCCGCGAGGGGTTCAACCACGTCCTGCCCAGCCTGGAGGAGGTCCCGGGGCTGATCCCTGAGCGCGCGCCGGTTGCCTATCGCTTCGAATATCTGGATGGCCTCAAGGGGACCATCCTGCTGATGGAGGGACTGGTGATGGACTTCACCTTCGCCGCCCGCCTCAAGGGGGGCGAGGTGATCTCCACCCAGATGTTTCTGCCGCCCCGGGAGGTCTGCAACTTCTTCAATCCGCAGTGTCATCACGTGGAGCAGATGTTCCTTACCGGGAAGGCCGGCTACCCGGTGGAGCGCACCCTGCTGACCACCGGTCTGACTGCGGCCGGCGTCGAATCCGTCTGGCAGGGGCAGAAGCGCCTGGAGACACCCCATCTGAACATCCGCTACCAACCGACTCAAGAGTCCACTTTCTGGAGGAGTTGATGCTCAGCAGACGGACCTTCCTGGAAATCACCGCGGCCTCCGGATTGGCGGCCCATCTGGGCTGCTCCGTTGGACCACCCGCCAAAAAACGAAAGAAACTGGCCATCGTCGCCTCCATTTGGAGATACCTCTCCCATGCGCAGCATTTCGGGGACCGCTTTCTGGTGGGTTACCCCCGCAAGGGCCGGTGGCATCGCCCGGAAATGGACGTGGTCTCCCTCTACGTCCACCAGAAGCCCGAGGGAGATCAAAGCCAGGCCCGGGCCGACGAGTTCGGCTTTCAGGTCTACCCCACAATCCAGGAGGCCTTGAGGTGCGGCGGCGACAAGCTGGCGGTGGATGCCGTTTTGCTGATCATCGAGCACGGAGACTATCCCCGCAACGCCAAGGGACAGGTGCTCTATCCGCGCTATGAGATGTTCCAGCAGGTGGTGGAGGTCTTCGAGCAGGACGGGCGCGCCGTTCCGGTGTTCAACGACAAGCACCTCTCCTACGACACGGCCAAGGCCAAGAAGATGGTGGCCGATGCCAAGCGGCTGGGGTTCCCCCTGCTGGCGGGATCGTCCCTCCCGGTGACCTGGAGAATCCCGGCCGTCGAGTTCCCCCTGGACTGCGTCATCGAGGAAGCCCTGATGGTGGGCGTCGGCTCCTCCGACGCCAGCGACTACCACGCTCTGGAGGCCATGCAGTGCATGGTGGAGCGGCGCCGGGGAGGAGAATCGGGGGTCAAGTCGGTGCAACTGATCCAGGGCGATGCCGTCTGGAAGGCCGGTGAGGAGGGCCGCTGGTCCAAGAGGCTGCTGGAGGCGGCGCTGTCGCGTTCCAACAAGCTGTTGGGAGACACGCTGATCGATGCCCGGCCCCAGGACCTGGCCAACAACGGACAGTTGCCCAAGATCGTCAAGGAACCGGCAGCCTACTTCATCGAGCATGCCGACGGCCTGCAGTCCACCCTGCTCATGCTGAACGGCGGCGTGCAGGACCGGACCTTTGCCGCCAAGCTTCAGGGGATGGAGGAACCGCAGTCGTTGCTGTTCCAACTGCCGCCCGTGCCCAACGTCACCTATTCCGCCTGCCTGGCGGAAAAGATCGAGGAGATGATCGAGACGGGCCGGGCTCCTTTCCCGGCGGAGCGGACCCTGATCGTCAGCGGGATCCTGGACCACTGCCTGGAATCCAAGGTCCAGGGCAACCGCAAGCTGGAGACTCCCGAGCTGCAGATCAGTTACCAGCCGCCTGAAGGCTCTCATTTCTGCAGGGCCTGATCTTCTCGGCAGGGACATTTCACCGGGTCCGGGTTTCAGGCCGGACAGGAAGGGAGATTCGAAATGGAGCACACCCGCCGGACTTTTCTGGGAGCCGGGGCTCTGGGAGCGGCCGCTCTCGGAAACGCGCTGGCCACCCCTGCAGCGGCCTCTGGCACAAAACCGGCCGCCCGTCCGGGTGGCGCCGGACGCCCCAAGCCCCCCGCTTACCGCATCATCTACAACTGGGACGGCGCCCCCCACGACTACTCGGACTTCCCGCAGTCTCAGGAACAGTTCCTGGACAAGGTCTACGCCCCCATGAAGGACACCCAGGTGGGGGCCCACTTCTGGTGCCTGGGTACCCATGAGGCCAAGTGGGCGTCCCAGTTCATGGAGATGGTCGGCGACACCGTGGACCGCAAGTACGACAGCGTCCGCTCCATGCGCCACAGCGAAGGGGTGCGGGCCATGCTCGAACGGGGCGAGAACCCCTACCAGGCGGTGGTCGACCGGGGCCACGAGCTGGGGATGCAGGTCTATGCCTCCATCCGGATGAACGACAACCACTTCCGGGGCATGCAGGTCTCCGAGATGGCGGATACGCAGATGCGGGGACTGACCCAATTGCGGCGCGACCACCCGGAGTGGTGCCTGGGTCCGCGCCAGGCACCCAAGTGGTTCGCGGCCTCCTGGAACTTCGCCATCCCCGAGGTGCGGGAGCACCGTCTGCGCCACGTGACCGAGGTCTGCCGCCTGGCCGACTGGGACGGCGTCGAGCTGGACTGGCAGCGGCACGCTTTCCACCTGCCCCTGGACGACGCCTACCGGCTGCGCTACACCCTCACCGACCTGCAGCGAGCGCTGCGCCGCATGACCGAGCAGATTGGCCGGGAACGGGGCAGGCCCTTTCACGTGGCGGTCCGGGTGGCCACCACCCTGGAGTCCTGCGGGCGGATCGGCTACGACCTGCCCGTCTGGATCAAGGAGGGGCTTTGCGACCTGGTCATCGCCGGGGGAGGAGCCGGCACCGATTACGGCGTGGAGGTGGAGGCCTTCCAGGACTTGCTCAAGGATTCGGGGATTCCCTTTTACCCCGGGTTCGACTCCGGCTTCTGGGGCCCCCATAAGAGCCTGCTGCCCCGCCGGCAGTGGAATACCGCCATGGTGCGGGCGGCGGCCAACGCCTATTGGGAACGGGGAGCCGACGGCATGTACGTCTTCAACTGGCATGCCAACGAGAAGACCCGGCGTCCCCTGCTCACCACCATCGGGGCCCCAGAGACCCTGAAGCGGACCGACAAGGTGTACGCCACCCTCCATCGACACGTCGGAGGCTGGCCCTTCAGCGAGCCCAAGGAGGGGGCCTGGGCCGGGGCCGACCTGCACGACCGCATCTACGGAGAGACTCCCGTCAAGCTCTATCCCACCCTGACCGAGGAGGGTCCCGGCTTTCATGTGGGGGTCTACGACGACACCCGAAAGGAAGCCCGGGCCGGGAGTCTGGACAAGATCGAGTTGCAGCTGGAGCTCAAGAACCGTTCGGTGAACGACCGCGTCGAGGTGAGGCTGGATGGCAACCTGCTTCCCAAGCCCGAGGTACGAAACGTGGCTGCCGAAGACCCGAACGATCCCTCCGACGTGGACGAGGACAGTTGGCTGGTCTGGCCCCTGTCGCCGGATCAGGCCGGCCGGGGCATCCACCACGTCCAGGTGCGGTTGCTGAAGCGCGATCCCCGCATCCGGCCGCCTCTGACGGTTCAGAGCGTCGAGATTCACGTGAGCTATCGCGGCGGATAGACCGTTCCATCCCGGGTCCCCCTTTCCGTTTCAGGAATGCAGGGGGCGCCCCGGAAATTCCAGTTTGATTGTTGCTTCGATTCCGACCAAATAAGGAGTTTTAACCATGAAGCGGGTACACCGAGATTCACCACTGTTGGTTCTGCTGGTTTGCGGGGTGCTGATTTCCGGCCTTGCCGGCTGCACCGCCGGAAACGGGTGGCGGGCCCTCAACCAGGAGGTCATCGAGGAGCACAACGTCAAGGGACGGGAGCGGGACATCCCCCATACCCAGGTTACGCCCAGCCTGGAGGCGGGCAAGCCCGTTCTCTCGTCTGAGCTTCCGGTGATACAGATCGCCGAAGGCGTCCAGGCCAGCGTGGCCTGGGGCGAGGGCGTTCTGATGGAGCGCCTCAGCATGGAGGCGGGCAGCAGCTATCCCGAGCAGGCGCTGGCTGAAGAGGTGATCACGCTGGTGGAAGAGGGCTCCGCGACCGTTACGGCCGGGGAGGAAACCTTCGAGTTGGCCAAGGACAGCCTGCTCTACCTGACGCCCGGCAGCAAGCGTTCTCTCAAGGCGGGCGAAAACGGACTCAAGGCCATCGAGGTCTTCTCTCCGGTTCGGCTGGACCACTTGAGCCTGGCCGGCAAAGCGCACGGCGAGAAC
The DNA here is from genome assembly GCA_028875575.1 of Acidobacteriota bacterium. NCBI lineage: Bacteria > Pseudomonadati > Acidobacteriota > Acidobacteriota bacterium. The sequence goes on along the minus strand of JAPPDF010000080.1, from coordinate 130,428 downwards.
ACCCGGGTGTCCTTCCCCGACCAGGGCGTGACTCCGTCCATCGAGCCCAACAAGGTCTACAACCTCAACGAGATCCAGTGGACGGGCCTGACCCCGCCGGTTAAGGACAAGACCTACAAGCGCAGCGCGGCCCTCTCCCGGCTGATCTGGGGGAAGAACGTCATGCTGAGCTGGATTCGCATGGACCCCAACTCCAATTTCCCGCTCCACATCCACCCCGAGGATCAGCTGATGGTCACCCTGCGCGGTTCGCTGGAGCAGGGCATCCTGGATGCCCGCCATCCCATTAACGGCAAGGAGCAGCACACGCACCTGCTGCCGGGCGGGATGGTCCACTCGGGCCACATGGGAGAGCACGGAGCCGATGCCCTGGACATCTTCTGGCCGGTCCGCCCCGACTACATTTCCTACGCGGAGAAGCAGAACGCTCTCTACCGGGAAGTCATCGACCCGGGGGTCAAGCCCGTCAAGCTGGCCGAGGGATTCGTCTTTACCGAGGGTCCCACCTGGTTGAAGGGGAATCTCTATTTCTCCGACATGCACTTCCGAGCCGACTGGTCGGCCGATGTCAGCAAGAGTCGAACCATCCGCATGTCGCCCGACGGCAAATGGAAGGCGATCGCCAAGGGGATGCAGACCAATGGCACCATCGCCTCCAGGCGCGGGCATCTGCTGGTCTGCGACATGTTCGGCCATCGAGTCATCGAGATGAGTCGCCACAACGGCAGGATCCTCAGGACGGTGCTCTCCAGGGTCGGCGGCACCCGCATCGACGGTCCCAACGATATCGTGATGGATCTGAAAGGCGGCATCTACGTCACCGATCCCCAGTTCATCCCGGACGCCAAGAAGATGCCGGGGACCCAGGTCTACTACCGCGATCCCAAGGGCAAGAGCAAGGTGGTGATCCCGGCGGGCGAGTACGCCATGCCCAACGGAGTGGAGATCTCACCCGACGGCAAGACTTTCTACGTGAACAACACCTGGCTGCAGCCGGGCGAGAACTTCGTCTGGGCCTACGACGTCCAGGAGGACGGCTCCCTCGACAACAAGCGCAAGTTCGCCATGCTGAACCTGGGACCGGACGTGCTGGATGCCGAGGAAGTGAAGGACCGCTTCAACTCCCAGGCCGACGGCATGGCAGTGGACAAGGATGGCCGCATTTACGTGGCCACACTTTCCGGTGCCCAGATTTTCGACGCCGACGGCAACTACGTGGGAACCATCTGGTGCCCGCAGTTTCCCGTCAGCCTGACCTTCGGCGGCGAGAACTACGACGTGCTCTACATGGTGGGGCAGTCCTCGGTGTGGTCCATCCAGACCAAGGTGAAGGGATTCCGGTTCCCGGCGGGGTTGAATTGAGTGGTGCGGAAACGCCCCTTTTTTGCCCTGTATGATCCGTCCCGGGGAAACAGGATGGAGGCGTGGATAGCCGACAAGTGGCTAGTGGTTAGTGGCTAGTGGTTAGTTTTTTTGATCGACGCGTTTGGCATCGTGTTGATCTCGGCGTGGTCCTTCAAGGCGTGCAACTAGGTCACCAGGCGCTTGTATGCCCCCAAATCGCTCCACTGACCACAACTGACCACTATCCACTAGCCACTGATCACTAACCGGAGGGTTTCGATCTCATGCAAAACCGAATGAAGGCCTTGCTGCGCGAGGGCAAGGCCGTATTTTCCTGCACCATTCGAACCCCGCATCCCAACCTGGCCGAGATCGCTGGTCTGGCAGGGTACGAGTGCATCATGCTGGATGCCGAGCACGGAACCATCAGCAGCGACACCCTGGACGCCATGATCCTGGCGGTGCGGGCCACCGGAGCCACTCCCATCGTACGGGTGCCGGGAGTGGAGCGGACCCTGGTCAAGCAGGCCCTGGACCACGGAGCCGACGGCATCCTCTTTCCCCACATCACCAGCGTCGAGGACGCCAGGGCGGCGGTATCGCTTTGCAAGTACCCCCCGCAGGGAAGGCGCGGCGCCGGGCCCGGACGCCCCATCGACTATGGGCTGGGGGATGCCCGCGCCTACCTCGATCAGGCCAACGATGAGGTCCTGGTGGCGCTCATGCTGGAGGAGCCGTCCGCCGTCGAGCAACTGGAGGCCATTGCAGCCGTTCCCGGCATCGATATCTTCAACATGGGTCCCTGGGATCTGTCCACCGCCTATGGACACCCCATCGAGACCCGCCATCCCCTGGTGCTGCAGGCCCTGGACAAGGCCCTGGAAGTCGGCGGGCGGCACGGCATCCATGTCGGCGTCTCGCCCGAGAGCGAAGAGCACGTCAAGCAGCTCTACGACCAGGGCGCCCGCTTCTTCGAGTCGGTCAACCTCGAGGGCTTCGTGGCGGAACGACTGGTCGACTATCGCCGGGCCTGCCAACCGTAGTCGGAAGCGGTGGCTGCGGGGGACCTGCACCCTCAGGAAGCGGTACCTGTCTTGCGTGGTGTTGGGGAGGCAGCGGTTTCCGCGACCCGGCTGCTAATCCGCCGCATTCGCGGCGGCGGCAGCGCAGGGTTCAGACGACCCCGGGTTGACAGCCGGGGCTACCCTGAGCCGCAGCTTCGCTGCTCTTCCCTAAACCACGACACTGCGGAGGGAAGGGATTTCTTGAATTGTTGGATTACTGGGGTTAGGCCTGGTGGTTCGAGTGGAGCGGCGAAGCGCCGGCGGCAGGTATCCGTGACGTGGGGCGGCGTATCTTTGGAAACGCAATGCGTTCCCGAACGGGTGCTTCCTATTCGCCGCATTCGCGGCTAGGTTGGTGCGGGACCCATACGACCCCGGGCTGCCGCCCGGGGCTACACGAGGCCGCAGCTGCGCTGCTCTATAAGGATGTCTTGTAGGTGGCGTTTCGCCGGGTAACCCACGTCGACCGCAGCTTCGCAGCTCTCCCCTAACCCACGACACTGCCCGAGGAAAGGAACTTCCAATGGATTACGCCCGTAGGCTAGCTCGGTGCGCCTGCATGGCTGCTGCCCCGTCGTGGGCTTGGTGCTCGCTCATTGAAATCGCTGAACAGGTTCCATGGGTAAGCCGGGGGCGAGTCGGGCGCCGAACCGGAGCGAGGAATTGGATTTCTCTCCGAACGGTGCTTCGCTGGTGGCGGGCTGGGTTGCCGGCGCTGCTGGCGGCGGCCCTTTGGCTGAGCCCGGCGAGCGCCTGGGCCGTTCCCGCGGTTGAGGAGGCTTCGGCCCGCGATCGGTCCCTGCGCTGCTCAATCGTCCTGGGTCCCGAAGCGCCCGACCTGGAAGTGTTTGCCGCCCATGAGCTGGTCCGCTATCTGAGAGAGCTCTACGGCATCCGGTCGGAGTTGGTCCGTTCCCTGGAGGCCGGTTCGGGGCTCGGAATCCTCCTGGGAAATCCCCAAACCAATCCCGCCCTCCAATCCATCTCGGCCCATTACACCTGGCCGCGGGTCAGCGACCAGGGCATCGTCCTGAAACGGGTGAGCGCCGGGGACAGGGAACTGCTCATCCTGGGGGGAGGCAGTCCGGCGGCGGTCCTGTGGGCGGTCTACGAGCTGGTGGAGCGCTCGGGCGTTCGTTTCCTGCTGGAAAAAGACGTATTCCCCGAGGTTGCGGAGCCGTTCCCGCCTCGCCAACTGGACCTGGTTCGGGAGCCCCGCTTCCGCTTTCGTTCCTACCGCGCCATCAACAACCTGGCCACCTCGCTGATCTTCTATGGGATGAAGGACTACCGTCATCTGATCGATCAGTTGGCCAAGATGAAGTTCAATGTGCTGTATGCGCAGATCTATCCGCACCAGCCCTTCGTGCACTACCAGATGCGGGACCAACCCAAGGTCACCGGGGTTTTGCACTACGGTTGGAGGGTGCCGATTCACGCAGAGACGATCGGCCGGGAGCTTTTCGAGGGGCGAAGCCAACTGGTGAACCCGGAACTGGCCGGCGCCACCACCTACCGGGATCGGGTGCGAGCCGCCCAGGGACTGCTGCGCGAGCTGTTTGCCTACGCCAGACGCCGGGGCATGCAGACCGGGCTGAACTTCAGGATCAACCAGTTCACCAACGAATTCAACTGGAAGCTGCCCCAGTGGTCGGACCGGAAGTACATCCCCGGGGAGGCGATGAAGGGCGCGCGCAACGCCCGCCTGGGGATCTCGGAATACGCCGTCGATCCGCAGGCGTTTCCCTACATGACGCCTGACAACCCTGCCGTCATGGAGTTGAACAAGACCATCATCCGGGCTCACGTCAACACCTATCCGGAAGCGGACTTCTACGGATTGACCCAGCCGGAGCTGCCGGGAGGCGGAGAGCAGTACCGGGAGATGTGGGAGCGCCTGGACCGCAAGTACCGTCTGGAACCGGAGTTCAGCCTGGATCGGATGCTGGAGTCTGCCAAGGCCAACACCCTGCCGGTGGGCGTGCGCAAGGGGGACCGGCCGGTGGAAGAGCTCAAGGGTGCCCTCGCCAACGCCGACACGCTCGACAAGCTGCTCAACCAGGGCGGAATCCTGAAAGAGACGGCCAATCCCGAGGCCACGGTGGTGGTGAGCACCTTCAGCGATGAATTCTATCCGGTCATGCCCAGGATCTTCCCGGGTCGGGTCATGTTGATGGTCCCCATGGATTACCTGACCTCGCTGGCTGCCGAGCGCACCGAAATGCTGGCCTTTGCCGAGCACAGTCCCATGAAGGTGGCGATTCTGGCGACGCTGGCCGACGACAACATCGGCATCCTTCCCCAGTTGCCCACCCAGCCGCTCCACCGCATCTTCCAGGCCATGGAGCGCTACAACGTTTCCGGCTACTTCGGGCGGCAGTTCCTGGTCACCAAGCTGGAGGCGGGAACGGCCTACATGGCTCAGGCCTCCTGGTCCTCCCGGGTCACCCCCGAATCGGTCTATCGGGATCAGGTCCGGCAGGTGTGCGGGGAAGCGGCCGTCTCCGACATGCTGGAGGTCTACCGCATCCTGGAAGAGGCCACTCTCACCGGAGACCGGGTGGCCATGGGATTCCTCTTCCCGGTCACCACCATGATGCGCAAGCACTGGAATTCCGATTCGGGTCCCAACCCGGGATGGGAGGAGTTGCGGGCGCACTATCTCAAGGCGACCCCGCTGGTGGAATCGGCACTGGAGAAGAGCCGCCCCCAGGGGAAGAGCTATCTGCGGCAACTCCTGGGACAGTTGCATTTCGGTACCGACTACATCGCCGCCGTGCAGGAAGTGCGCCGGGCCAGGCTGTCCTACCTGCGATCCAGGAAAGCGCTGGCCGGCAAGGACGCCCCGGCCTACGAAGAAGCCATGAACGAGACCAACGGCCGGCTGGAGAAGTCCCTGGCCCTGCTGAAGTCGGCCATCCAGCACTGGGCCGGAGCAGTCCGGGACCCCTCCGACCTGGGCGCCCTGGGCGCCCTCAACTACTTCTGCTATGACTATCTCAAGGGGGTAGCCCTGGACGTCTACCTGGAGTCTGGAACCTGGAGCATTCGGTTTTAGCCCGATTGGCGCCCCCCGTCCCCGACGAAGGGACGGATCATGCAGAGCGAAACAGGGGCGTTTCAAATAGGTGGAGAGTGAAGAGTGGTCAGCGGCGGGTTTCGGTAACCGGCAAGCGCCTGATAACCTGGATGCACGTCTCGAGCATTGCACTGAGGTCGACAAGATGCTTGACGCACGGATCAAATCACAACTAACCACTATCCACTAGTCACTCTCCACTCATGCCTGGAACATGGGTGTTCCAGGCAAGGGAAGGAGGACCCCTTGCAGACCGTCAGAGTGGCCGCAATTCAAATGAATGGATACCTGGGGCAGGCCGAGCGGAACCTGGCCGAGGTGGAACGCTGGACCCGCAAGGCCGCCGAACAGGGCGTGGAGATGGCTCTGTTTCCGGAACTCGCCGTCCATGGCCACTGGATGGCCGAGGAGTGCTGGTCGGCTGCAGAGCCGGTTCCGGGAGGTCCCAGCGTGCGCCGGCTGGAGCAGATCGCCCGCGAGTTCCGCATGGTGCTGGCGGTGGGCATGTCCGAAAAGGAGAGGGACCTGGTCTACAACTGCCAGGTCCTGGTCGGCCCCGACGGCTACCTGGGTAAATCCCGCAAGGTCCACATGTCGGAGGACGAGGGTCTGATGTACGTGGGGGGCGGCGCTCTGCCCGTGCACGACGTGGGGAAGTGCAAGGTGGGCGTCATCGTCTGTTACGACGCCATGTACCCCGAGGTCGCCCGCGTCCTGACCCTCAAGGGGGCTGAAGTGCTGCTGATGGCGAGCGCCGGCCGCAGCGGCCCCTGGACCGAAAACACCGAGGAGGCGGTCGCCCGCCGGACCAAGGACCAGCTCAGCCTCTACCGCTTCCGCGCCGTCGAGAACGGAGTCTTCGCCGTGATCACCAACCAGGCCGGCGCGGCGGGGACGGTGGAGTTCTATCGTCCCGAATACCGGCGCCAGCCCTACCATGCCGGTGGATCGCTGATCTTCGCTCCGGACGGCAAACTGCTGGCCGAGTCCCAGACCCGGAAGATCGAAGCCGACATGGCCGTGGCCGACCTGACGGCCGAATCCTTTGCCAAGGCCCGGGCCAATACCAACTTCACCCTGCGCAAGCGCCGCCCCGATCTCTACCAGGAACTGCTGCGACCGATCACCCGGGATTGATCAAGGGGCGGGATCAGGTCATGTCAGAGCTCTTCGAAAGTCCACTGAACCCTGCTGCTTTTTCACTCCGTCCTTCAAGCCTCTTTACGCAGCTCTCCCCATCTGTGTCGTGACCTTTTTGGGCGCGGGCCATCGAGTTGGGGCCGTCTGTGTGACTAGGGAACCTCTACGTGTTAAGTTTGTTTGCGACCGGTCAAGGCGCTCCGGCAGATAGCCGTGTGTGCAAGCCAGTGACAACCCCCATCGCGCAGGGATCAAGGATAGCTGAAATCGCAGTCCTGGAGCGGTGTTTCGGGGATCTCCCGCAGGCGGCCCACATAACTGTCAAGGCATTTTCCCGGGGGGCGTTTTTTTCTTTCATTTTTTTCTATTCAAATCGACGAAGCCTTGATATATATCTCCCACTCACGCTGCGCAACATTTACTTGAAGACCCTTGATGGCGGCTTGTTTCCATTGCTTGTGGGGGCTTGTTTTCATTGCGGGAAGTCGGTGGTGTGTGGTGACCTTTACTTGTGACTACGAGGGGAGAAGAAAATGCTAACTAGGATTCTCGTCGCTGTAGTGGCAGTCGTGGCAATTGTGAAAGCCTTTGCCCCCGACTTGCAGGATCAAGGTGTTCTTGGGATCATTCTGGTCATCGCGGGTGTGGTGTATGCCGCCACTGCTCTCGATGCCGAGGATGCCACGGGCTTCCTGGTGCTGGCCGTTGCGGCCGCGACTGCAGCCGGGTCAGACGTGCTGGGGGCCATCCCCGGGATTGGCGGTCATCTGGACACCATCGTCGGCAAGATCAGCATGGCGCTGAACGCCGCTGTTGCCACGGTTGTGGTGTTATGGACGGTCAACCGCATCAAGGGCTGACACTTATACTCGTTGGAAACCGCCCGCCGGACCAGCGGTCAGTGACCGCTGGTCCGGCGGCATTTTTTTCTGGCAAGGACGCAAGGCGGGTCGCGGTCGTACCCGAATGGCATGCAAGCATGGACCCGGCTAGGGTTGGGATCCCGATCCCCGGCTTGCCTGCGGCCGACGCCGGAAGTCCTCCTTGAAGTTCTTCCCGTTCACCCGTGCTCACTGGAACTGGACCTGCGGCATCGATCGCAACCAGTGGCAACAGGGGTGCCCTGAACGCCAAACGCATCTTCCCGGCGGGCCAGGTTGGCCGCCTGCCGCAAGCCCGCATCGGTTCGCCCTCCCACTTCCCAACCCTGGGCGGATTCCTCTCGAGTCTTCTCCAGTTCCTTAGTGGCCCTTCGTCTTCCTTCGTGTCCCTTCGTGGATAACTCTATTTCTTTTCAAGTCCCTCCGCGTTTTCAGTACGGAAGTCTGCGTCCGGGGGAGAGGGTCAGGACGGCCATCCACAGTCCGACCAGAAGCAGGCCGACCATCTCCCGGGTTTCCTCGACCTCCAGGTTCGCCATCTCGAAGGAGGCCAGGAGTTCCCAGGCCGGCACCGCACCGGACACGCGTGCAGCCAGCATCCCGGCCCAGCCCAGCGACCCCAGGGCCAGCACCAGGGGCATGATTCGGGGAACCCTTCCCAGAGCGGCCAGGCAGCAGCACAGGACGGCCAGGCCGTAGAGTCCGGCCCAGCGCCAGGGGTCGGGATCGTTGTACTGGACGGCCAGGCAAAGGAGATACAGCGATGCCATCACCAGGTTCGGCCAACGTAGGATATTGACGGGTGGCCTCATGGCAGATTGCGGGGAAGGCCCAGGCGGTGCCTCAGGGCCGGTTGGCGGCGACCTCGGCTTCAGCCGGCAGGCTGGAGATCCAATCCCGGATCAGCTCCACGGCCTCCCGGTCGACCACATTGGAGGCGATGTGCGGCATGCGGCCCAGACCCAGCTTGGTCATGCGGAAGAGGATCAGGGACCGATCCGGGTCTCCCGGAGCCAGCAAGCGGCCGTCGACGATGTCGAAATCTCCATGCCCGGGAGTTACGTCCAACGTCCTGGTCTCTTTCAGGGAGATGGTTGCGTGCAATAGAAAATCGGCGTTGCCGCCTCCCCATTTCTGGTGACAGTGGGCGCAATTGGAGTGCAGGTAGGCCCGGGCCCGCTCGTCCAGAGATCGGTTCCGGTCTAGGTGGTCGTAGATTCTGGGAAGCTCTGACGGCGACTTGGGCAACGGCTCGGTGAACACCCCCAACCGGTGCAGCACCTCCAACTGGTTGGCCGTGGTCCATCCGTAGTCGTGCTCCTTGTTCATCTGCAGGGTGTTCAAGCCCAGGACGTACTTGGCGGGCACGGTGTGGCAGAGCGTGCATTCGGCACGGCTGGGAAAGCGCCAGACCTGCTCGCGCTTTCCGCCCGTGGCCTCCGGATCGGAAACGGTGTAGGTTCGGTCCAGGCCCCGCGTTCCCACCAGGGTGGCGTCGGTCTGGTCCTCGTTCCAGACGTAGGAGTATCCCTTCCAGTACTGGTCTCCCACTTCCTCGGTTCCCCCCAGAGCCTCCTGGTGGAGCAGGCGGGTCTCCACCCGGTGGAGGCTGTCCGGGTTTCCCGCCTCCAGCTCCAGGGAGAAGGTCTTGACGATCACCGTGCCGTCGGGGAAACGCCAGCCCAGCGGGGCGCCGGGCGCGGGTTGCGGGTACTCCACCGTGTCGAATTCCACCTGGGAGTTCCCGGGAATGGCGATCCAGCGCTCCTTGACGGCGGCATCGGACCAGAGCTCCGAGTTCACCGAGTAGGGAATCAGGCCGGGGGCGGGCTTGTGCTCCCGCACCGAGGAGAAGAGCCCTGTCTGGCTCAGCCGGAGGGGGAACTGGTTGGGTTGGTGCACCGCCGGAGAGCGGACCAGCCGATGAATCTGGCCGCCGATGAAGTCCATCACGTAGAGTGCGCCCTGGTGGGTCTGTCCGAAATCGATGATGCGGAAGGAGGTGTCGACCAGCTCCCGGTGCTCGCTGACCTGGTCTCCGTCATGCCGGAAGCCCCAGATCCGTCCGGTGTCGTAGTCCCCGTAGACGTAGGTCCCGACGATTTCCGGCAGCCGTTCGCCGCGATAGACAAAGCCTCCGGTGATGGAACGGAAATCGGCGTGTCCGTGCTCGACCACGGGCTTCAGAATGGGCGACGGCCCCAGGCGGCGATCGGGCCGGAAGGGGTGGCTACCCTCCTGGACGCTCCAGCCGTAGTTGCCTCCCCGCTGGATCAGGTAGATCATTTCCCACAGGTCCTGGCCCACTTCCCCGCCCCACAGATTTCCGGTCTCGCGGTCGAAGTTCATCTTCCAGATCTGGCGCAGGCCGTAAGCCCAGATCTCCGGACGGGCCCCTTTCCGGCCCACGAAGGGGTTGTCCTTGGGAATTCCGTATTTCTTGCCCGGATCGGGGCGGTCGACGTCGATCCTCAAAATGGAGGCCAGCAGGTCGGAGACATCCTGTCCGGTGTCAAGCTCATCGGCGATGCCGCTGCCGTCCCCCGTGGCAATATAGAGATAGCCGTCGGGGCCGAACCGGAGACACCCCCCGTTGTGTCCGCCGGAAGGCCATTCAAAGATGATGGTTTCGGAGTCGGGATCGGCCTGGAAGCGGTTGTCGGGACGAACCTGGAAGCGGGAAATCCGGGTGCCCTTGGGGAGGGTCTTGATGGGGTGCAGCACGTAGGTGACGTAGAAGTAGCCGTTTTCCTGGAACCTGGGGTGGAACGCCAACCCGTAGGTGGTCTTCTCGAGGTCGATCAGCAGCTCGGCCTCGGTGGTCTCTCGATCCACTTCAAAAGAAAAAATCTTGCCGAAACGCTCCACCACGAACAGGCGATCGCTGCCGGGAGCGATGGTCAACTCCAGCGGCTGCTCGAACCTCAGGTGGGGGAAGGCCACCTCGGTGCGGAAGGGGTTGGGAGGATCGGGAGATCCCTTGACCCGAGAGGTGGTCCACAGGGTTCGTTTGAGAGTGGCGTAGGAGTCTCGAAACCCGTTTTCCTTCCTGGACCCTTCCTCCGCGGCAGCCGGGGTTGCACCACCGACCACCGCCCAAATCATTGCGGCAAGCAGGACTGTTCCACGCATGGGACCCTCGATTTCCGATTTCAGATTCGACTGTCTTTTCCTGATCCGGCACTGATTCCATATGACCAATCGGGGAAATTCTAACCCGTCGATCGGGGCGGGGCAAGGACGCCGCGGTGGGGATCGGGCATCGCGCGTTGCCTCCCCACCGTAGGGGCGCCCCTCGTGGGTGCTCGGATGTTCGCGTTTGCCCGCTCGCAGGCGCATTGGGCACCCACAAGAGGTGCACCTATTCGGCAAATCCCAGGTCGAAGCGGGTGAACGTCAGGAAGGCGTAACCGCCACGCTCCCAGATGACTCCGATGCTCCGGTCAGCCAGCAGGGTGATGTCGGAGTAGGCCGCCTTCTCTTCTGAAATCACCCGTTCGTTGGTAAAGGTCCGGCCTTCGTCGTAGCTGACCCGAAGAACCAGCGTCTGCCGCCCGGGGCCCTTGGGTCCTGTCCAGAGGATCCGGTTGCGGTCGTCGCCGGCCGACGCCAGCGAGTAACGCTCGATGCCCGAGGCGATGGGTGGCACCACCTGCCCGGTCCTGGGGGAAGACCAGGTCTGGCCGCCGTCGCTGCTGAGGAAGATCCACCGGGTCGGACCCTTGTCCTGGCGGGCATCCATCAAGAGATTGCCGTCGGCCAACTCGACCAGTTGGTTCTCGCTGGAGGCAGAGGAGACCAACTGGCCCCGAGTCCAGGTTTCTCCGTGGTCGTCGCTGTAGATGGTGAACGCCGTCCAGGTGGTAGGAGTGGACCGGTCGTCGCCGTCGCCCTTGCCGGTCGTCTGGGAAACCGGAACGATCAGGCGCCCCGCGGCGTTCTGAATGGCGCCCCCCGGACCGAAGAATGAGCTTCCCCAGTGCTCGACGTCCCGGGCGATTCCGGTAAGGTCCATGGGCTCCGACCAGGTGAGTCCGTTGTCCTGGCTGTAGCGTGCCCAGGCCTGGGAGTCGTCGGTCCCGACCCTGGCGCTCGCGCTGCTGCGGTCCGGCCGAGTCCGGTTGTGGAACAGCCACACCCGCTTGGTGGTCCGATCCAGCAGGGTGACCGGATTGCAGGAGGCCCAGCGCTCCCCGGGATCGTCCAGCACCATCATGTCCGACCAGGTCTTGCCGGCGTCCGTGCTGCGCTTGTAGACCAGATCGATGTCATTGCCGTGGGTGCCGGGATCGTGCCGGTTGTACTTGCGAGCTTCGGTAAAGACCAGCACCGATCCGTCGGCAGCGGTTTCTACTGCTGGGATACGGTAGGTGTGGTAGCCGTCCTGGCCCGAGGTGAATACGTCCACGTGGCTGATCTCTTGTTGGCTGACCTCCTGCTTGGCCGCGCAACCATTTAAAAGGAGCCCGAGAGACAGCAGCAGCGCTGCCCTGTTAATGTTCATGTTGACCCATCCTCCCTGGCCGCCTCTTCACTGGCGGCCCGCCATCGAACGAAATCCGATCCCGTCCTGGTTGGTAGATTACCGGAAAGGATACACCGTTTCGTCCCCGATTGGCGAAGGTGTGTCTTGCCTGAAACAAAGCTGTTTCGCTCTCAGATGATCCGACCGGCAGGACTTTGGCCCGGCAAGATGGCGCGTGCCCCCTCAAGCAGCAAGAGTGATGGGAGGAGGGTCCCCCCGGGAGCGCGGGCGTCCCGCCCGCACAAGTCCTGGCACAGCTTGGCCCATCTCCTCCACCCGGCTCGAACGGCAACGGCGCCAGGACTCTGCTTCGGTCCATCCCCTGCCGTTCCCGCCGGCAGGGTGCCCGGGTGCCCCATCGCGGGGAAACTGAGCGGCAGGCAACGGGAGTGCATGCGGGCGGGACGCCCGCGCTCCCGTGGGGCTTCATTCCGCGACGTCTGGGCCGTTCGTGGTTCGCTTTCATCATCGATCAGCCGTCAAACTGCGCGCCTGGCATATAATTGCAACCTGTAAGCAGCCATCTCGCAAGAAGGGCAGGAATCCTCAAGCTGCCCGCAGGAAAGGAAATCCCATGAGCATGGAACACCGGCCCCTCGGCTCATTCATCAACCGGCGAGAATTCGTGAAATCAGGAGCCGCCGCCGGACTTGGCCTGGCGGCCGGCCAAAGGGCGCTGGCTCACCAACCCTCCATGGAAACGGTCCGGGTGGGATTCGTGGGCGTGGGCGGAATGGGGACCGGGCATATCCGGAACCTGGTCCGCATCGAGGGCGCGGCCATCACGGCCATCTGCGACATCCGGGAAGAGCATGCAAGGCGCGCTGCCGCCATGGTACAGGAGGCCGGGCAGCCGGCGCCCAGGCTCTATACCAGGGGCGAGCGCGATTTCGAGCGTCTGTGCGCCGAGGGAGACCTGGACCTGGTCTACACGGCCACGCCCTGGCGCTGGCACGTCCCCGTCTGCATCGCCGCCATGAAGAACGGCAAGCATGCGGCCACCGAAGTGCCGGCGGCGGTCACGCTGGAGGAGTGTTGGCAACTGGTGGAGACTTCAGAGAGTACCGGCAGGCATTGCGTGATGATGGAGAACTGCTGTTACGACCGGGTGGAGTTGATGATTCTGAACATGGTTCGCAAGGGGCTGCTGGGAGAGTTGCTCCACGCCGAGTGCGGTTATCTGCACGACCTGCGCGACATCAAGTTCAGCGACGAGGGAGAGGGTTTGTGGCGGCTGGCCCATTCGGTGACGCGCAATGGGGACCTCTATCCGACTCACGGGCTGGGGCCAGTGGCTCAGTGCATGAACATCAATCGCGGCAACCAGTTCACCCGCCTGGTTTCCATGAGCAGCCCCTCCCGGGGACTCAATCTGTTTGCGGAAAAGAAGTTCGGCCCGGACAGTACGGAAGCCCGAAAACGGTATGCGCTGGGGGACGTGGTCACCACCCTGATCCAGACCACCGCCGGACAAACTATCGTGGTCAAGCACGATACCGATTCCCCCAGGCCCTACAGCCGGGACGTCAACGTGCAGGGAACCCGGGGCCTGGTCCGCAAGTATCCCGAGGAGAAGATCTACATCGAGGGACGCTCCCCGGAGCACCAGTGGGAACCCCTTTCCAATTACGGCCCGGAGTTCGAGCACCCCTTGTGGAAGGCCATGCAAGAACAGTCCAGGGGAGCCGGCCACGGAGGCATGGACTACATCGAGGACTACCGTCTGATCCAGTGCCTGCGCCGGGGCACTCCCCTCGACATGGACGTATACGACGCCGCGGCGTTGAGCGCCGTGTCCCCTCTCAGCGAGCGCTCCCTCGCCAGCCGGAACCAACCGGTCCATTTCCCCGATTTCACCCGTGGCGGGTGGAAGGAGAGACAGCCCTTGGGCATCGTCACTGCCTGAGTGGGCAGAGCCAGGCACCTGTATGCCACCCCTGACTTCTCGGAAACATAAGCCCCACCAAATTTGGTTACCATTGACGGGGAATTAATTGTTCTTGTTCCCGTTCTGTCGCTTTGGAGAGCATTTCATGCTTGCCAAGCTGACGTCCAAGAACCGGTTGACCCTTCCCAAAGCCGTGGTCGACGATTTCCGAGGCTACGAGTATTTCGATGTAACCAAGGCGAATGGCCGCATTGTGCTGACGCCCGTGCGCCTGAACCGTGCCGATGCAGTGCGGGCCAAGTTGGCTGAACTCGGCATGTCCGAGGCCGATGTGGCCGAGGCCGTGGCATGGGCTCGCCGGGCACCATGACCGGGCTATTGCCGCTCGAGGCGCCAGAAGACGCCGGTGACGGTTGCCGTGCCGGCGGCGATGCTCCCGTGGAGGTAGGGAGTCAGGAACCGGTCCCGGGACAGTTCCAGGGTGGGGGCGGTAAAGGAGTGGCCGGGAGGCTTGGGGACCAGCTCGAAGCGGGTGGATTGGTTCATCCGGGGCGTCCCTGACGGAGACCCGTCCGCCCAGGTCTTTCCTCCGTCCAGGCTGATCCGTGCGAATAGAGCCCCCCATCGCGGGCTCTGGTTGCCTGCCTGGTGGGTCACCACCACGACGTTATCGCCGGTCCAAAGAATGGTCCCCCGGTGTTCGTAGTAGCCGGTGAGGCTGCCGGGCACCTCGCGGAAAGTGCGGCCTCGGTCGTGGGACTCCAACAGAAGACCGTTCTTGTAGATGGAGGGCTCAGCGGAAGGCACATCGGCAGGACATCCCGTCTTCTCCAGCGTGGTCTTCCGATCCTCTCCGGCCAGCAGCGGCCGCTGAACGCGGGTCATGGCCAGCAGACGGTCCGGGTTGAAGGGGTCGGCTGCCAGACCGACTTCACAGACGAAGGGATGCATCAGGGTCGGGTCTCCCCAGCTTTTGCCGCCGTCGGTGCTGCGAATCAGAAACAGGCCCCCGATGTCCGCGTCCGGCCGGACCAGGCCGTCCTGCATGAGGTCGGGGTCCTGATAGTACCAGGGCAGATAGCGGGCGCCCACCCCCAGCATCAGGGTGCCGTCGGGACTCTCCAGGAAGGTGTTGTAGTCGTCTCCCACCCAGTCGTAGGGCCGCTTTGAAGACGGGGCCAGAGCGGCGCCGTCCACCAGGGCGGCCTTCCAGCTCCGGCCCCGGTCCGCCGAATAGGAAACCGAAACCGCATCCTCTGCCTTCGGACCGGCCAGCCACAGCCGACCGTCTCGGGTGACTCCTAGGGCGAAGGCGTTCTCCGCCTCCATCGCCTCCCAGGTCCGGCCGTTGTCGGTGCTCCTGACCAGCCCTCGGCTCTGAGTGTTGACAAAGATCGACCCGTCCGGGTGCCGAACGATTCCCAGCATCCCTCGCCCCTGACCGCTTCCCGGAGGAACGATCTCCACCTCCCCCTCGATCTCGACCCGGACCCGATGGTCCTCGACCCGGGGGCGGCAGCCCGGGCCGGCGACGCCCACGACCGCCATCAACCCAAGAAAGATCCCGCACTTCACGGGTTCGGGGACCAACCGGAACACATCGGTGACGCCGGTTTCGGACTCCCGAGGCTCGACCTGCCCTGGTTGGACCCCGTGTTTCATGAGAATCCCCTTTCTGGCGTGATTGTCGACTGGTCCAAGAAATCTCCAGCGAGACCAGCCGCACGCAATTTCCCAGGCGGCGGTTGTATGTCCGTCCCGTCCAATCTGGCTTGTCACTAATCAAATGCCGGCAGGACTGCGGAGCGACCACCGCCATGATAGCCGAATGTCAGGTGAACACCATCAATCTACACTCAGGTCATCCAAGTGTGCAGGTGTCTTGCGTGGCCCACGCCGGAACCAGTCTAAAGGCAACAGAAGAGTATAGCCGGCCATCTCCTTAGTAACGACCTCACGGACAACAGCCTGTCTTTTCCCGAGGCCGTTCGGTTGATCGGTCGGGTGGGGCCGGAGAAAAGGACGTTGTGAAGGAGGTGAACAATGAAGCTGAGTCTCTTCGGAAGTTTCACAGTTGTAATTGTTTCCGGGATGGCTGTGATGTTCTCCGAGTCTTGGGCGCTAGGCCAGGACCCGTCCGAAAATGACAAACCCGGCTTTGGGCGCTTCTACCTGATCGGAGGTAGCCGGAGTGTCGGATGGGGTGTGAGCCACAGCAAATACAAGGGGCCCTATGGCGGAATCGAGATGGTGTGGAATCCAAGCCCGAATCCACCCAGCGAATTCGAGTCCGAGACGGAGATCAACTTTCCGATTGGTTATTCCTTTCCCTTGTCGTCCCGGGTCACCTTGACACCCTACGGGCTGCTCGGCTACGCCATGAGTTCCAAGTGCATAGACCGCGTACCGGGGTCCTGCAGAATTTTCATGCCCGATGAGTATCCGGAACATCGGTTCTCCGACGGCCTGCTCGATTACAGGGAGGCCACTCATTTTAATGGCGGAGGCGGTATGGAGTTCGCCTTCAGGGGGAAAAAGCACGGCTTCTCGATAGGCGTCAGAGCCACCAGGCGCAGCGGTTTCTCCATGATTTTCGGAATCACCTTCTAGCCGGGCGACGCTTCAGACCGGCCGGCAATGAAGGGGAAAAAGGACGTTGTGAAGGGGGTGAACGATGAATCCGAGACTCAGCCGAAGTTTAACGATTGTGATTGTTTCCGGGATGGCTCTGATCTGTTCCGAGTCATGGGTACTTGGCCAGGAGGCGTCTGAGACGGGCAAACCCTCCTTTTCGCACGCTTACCTGGTCGGAGGTCAGAGAAGTATTGGATTGGGCGCGGGTGTCGGGAGGCGCAAAGGGCTCTATCTTGGAATGGAGTTGGCGTTGAACAAGCCGAAACCACCTTCCGATTTTGAGTCTGAGTTGGAGATGAACTTTCCCATTGGCGTTTCCATCCCGTTGTCGTCCCGAGTCACCTGGACTACCTATGGACTGGTCGGCTGGGCCGGGAGCGCGAGGTGCGTGGATCGCATACCGGGTGCCTGCAGAAGATTCAATCCCGGACAGAATCCGGATCAGGCGTTCTCCGACAGTTTTATCGATTACCAGACGGCCAATTATTTCAATTCCGGAGGCGGAATGCTGTTCACCATCAAGGGGAAGAGATCCGGCTACACAATAGGCGTCAGATACACTACACGTAGCAGTTTGTCGGTGACGTTCGGATTGGCGCGCTAGTCAACCGCTGCTTCAGACCGGAAAGCAATGAAGGGGGAAAATACCCACGAAGGACCACGGTGAACCACGAAGAGTCAAAAGAACCTGAATGAATAGAGCCTGGCCTGCTGCAGCGTGAACTTCAATTGAACAACCTGTTCCTGCAGGTGACCGAGGCCTTCCCTTCCGTTCCAGCGAACCACCTGCCGGGTCTCATCAAAACGCTCCATCAGGCACTCGCCCTTGCCGTACCCCTCCAGGGGGAGACCGTCACTGCCGAGGATCTCCACCTGGACCCGACCTCGAGGAGCGGCGGCGTTGATGGTCAGGCGCTCCCCTTCGAAGGTGAAGGGCCTGGTGGTGAGGCTTCCCTCGGCCGAACCGGCCTCCAGCGAGACGAATCCATCCATTCTGAGCTTGGCCAGGCCGATGCCGTTGGTCACGCGGGAGATCCCCGGCGGGCGTCTGTGGTTGTGATCTACCCCGAAGCCGGTGTAGTAGATCCAGATTTCATCCCCCACCAGCAGCGGCGCCTGCAGGGGATAGATGGTGCCCCAGTCGAAGTCTCCCGGCCTTTGGGAAAGCGGCAGGAACACCCGGCGGTCGCCGGCCCGCAGCCAGTTCCTGCCGTCCCGGCTGTAGGTGAGCTGCACCGCTCCCCGGCAGTACTCGGGGTCGTAGCTGAAGACCGTCATCAGGCCCAGGCGCAGGCCGTCGTAGGCCAGGACCTCCATGTTGTAGAACTGGTCCCGATTGAGAGGGTCTTGGGCGTCCGCTCCCAGGATGGGGCGGTAGTCGGTCCAATGCACGAAGTCCCGGCTGAGCGCCTGGCCCACTCGACGCAGGCTGTGATTGCGGGGATGGCGCTCGCGCCGGGGGTCCCAGAGCTGCCGCCAGGTTTCGACGGCCTCCGGGTCGGTGGTCAGGCGGGGCCGCACCTCCGAAATGCGTCCGGTGCGGTCCCTCACGATGGCCACGTACTTGCCGAGGGTCTCGTCCCAGTAGGGCGCCATGTGGCTGTCGTGGCCGGGTGGAACGAACAGCACCGGACGCCCCTGGTTGTAGGGTTTCCACTTCAAGCCGTCGGCGGAATAGGAAGCGTGGACCTTGTAGCCCTTCCACATGTGCAACATCTTGTACCGACGGTTCGGATCGGGCTCCCTTTCGTCGAGGAAGACCCCGCTGGCCACCCCACTATGGGGCATGACGACGTTGTTGCGCTTGCTGCCGTCCGCTTCAATCATTCCCAGCAGGGGCTTTTGCCAATGCACCCCGTCCCGGCTTGTGGCATAGCAGAGACGGGACAGTTCGTCCCCTCCCTCTCCAGGGTGGAGGCCGTACCAGATCTTGAACAGCCCCTCCTGCCGGTCGTAGAGGACGCTTGAAAACCCGATGAACATGCCGGCGTCCCAGGCGCCGCTCTCCTTGGGAATGCGTGAAAGCAGTGGGTTGCCCGAGACCTTTTCAGGTTGGTGCAGAACGCGGGTAAGCCCGGTCATCGACCGGGTGAGGTTGTCGTCGAGGAAGAGTTGCCGCCGGCTGCCCAAGGCAAGCGCGTCTTCAGGGGCGGTGACCGGCGCTGGGGCACAGGCTGGAAAGGGACTGACGGCCAACAAGAGCAGGGCCGTGCCGAGGATCCACGGCTGCTGGAGCGTCACGGGGTCACCCGTTTCCCTGTTCGGAGCCTTTCCGCTGCCGGCCCCTGAGACTCCTGACCGAGAAGAGGATGAGGGTTGCTGACAGCACCAGGCCGATCGCTATCCCGGAAAGGAGGCCGTTGCCGAGCAGGAGATCGCTCCAGAGTTCCCCGTTGTGCAGGCCAACCAGCCATTCCTTGGTCTGTTCGGAGTACCAGCCTTCACTTCCGCTATGGGGGCGGAAGTAGAGGATCATCCCAGTGAGCGCCGTCAGGCAAAAATGGACCGCCGTGAAGCGGTAGAACCAGATTTTCATCCCAGTCAACTCCCTGGTGTCCTGTCTCAGAAATAGGATTACCATCTCCGATGGAGGTTCCACCGCGAAACGGTCTCTAGTAGTGGCCCGTTACGTTTCAGCGAAACCGTCGCCATTCTGCTCTCCCTCCCGGGGACCTCCATCGGCCCTCCGGGTTCGGGCGGAACGGCACCGTCTTCGTCGTCGCTCCTCCTCGCAATGAATGAGCATTGGCTCCTCGTCGCTCCTGGAATCCGGCGCCGTTGCGCTCCCAAAGATGGCAACCCTGTTTCTGAGGTAGAACACCAGGACAGGGCCGGAGCAGGGGTTCGGCCCTCACCGGCCGGCGGGGCCGATCGGCGGTGAGACAGTTCAACTCGACGACAGGTTCAGCAACTCCTCGGGGACACCCAGGTCGATCCCGCTCTCCGGGGCCGGCAGTCGCAACGCCCACAAAACGGCCTGAACCGCCAGCCGGCGGTAGGGCTCCAGTCGCCAGTTCCTGTGGAAATGCAAGCCGCTGAAGCCGAACGAGCGCCCCCCGTCGCCGCGTTCCCAGGCCCAGGCCACGGTCTCCCGCTTTTCCTCGATGTCGGCCTGCACCAGCGGGAAGATGCTCGAGGTGGGCTGTACGAACTTGAGGCGGTAGTAGAACTCGTCGTGGACGGTGAAATCGGTAATGCCCCGGGTGACCGGGTGGTTGGGCGCCGGGATCCTGGCCGTCACCTCCAGGGTGTCGTGCTTGCGGTCCGGGCCGCCGTGGCAGCCGCCGAACAGCTTGACGAAATTGGCGATGTTGGCGGCTTCGACCGTGCCCATTCCCCAATGAAGCACCACCATCGCCCCGCCCTTGCGGGCGAATCGCTGCATGGCCGCCAAACGGTCGGCGTCGTTGCTCAGCCACTTGGCTCCCTGCGAAACAAAGAGAACCAGGCCGGCGGCCGAATCCAGCAGGGCCGGACCCTCGCTCCAGGGCTCGTCTGCCGAAACCACCACCGCCTCCAGGTCGGGGAACTGCCTCAGGCAGTGATTCAGGATGCGCACACCGGGCAGAAACTCGTGGGTCCCGGGGGGATGGCCGTCAGGGCCCTGGCCGATCAGCAACAGGCGCGTTTTGCCGGAATCGGCCGGCTCCTCGGGACCGCAACCCGAAGCCGCCAGCAGCAAGGCCGCCACCAGGCAGAGGTGAATTCTTGAATGGCGCATGAATGCGATCCTCGGTGAAACAGGGAAATCCGTACCAGGACAGGATCTGCCGGGAGCGGGAGGGCACCTTGCCGGCAAAATTTTTCGGCGCCCTCAGAAGTTGTAGTTGTCGATATTGCCGGCGTCGAAAATTAGCGGCGGGCCCAGCAGGACTTCCCCTTCCCGCACCTCCACCCCCTTGAGCCTGCCGAAGTCATAGCGCCCCGGAGGCAGTGGGCCCTGCTTGAGCCGATGGGCCACCCGAATGGTCAGATAACCCAGGTCGACCGGATCCCAGAGGCAGAACTCGCGGACGGTTCCATCCTTGACATATTCCCGCATCTCCTCGGGCATGCCCAGCCCGGTCACCTCAATCTGACCGATCTTGTTGGCGTCACGCACGGCCTTGGCCACTGCGGGAAATGAGACGGAGGTGATGCCCCAGATGCCCTTCAGATCCGGGTAGGCGCTGAGGGCTTCGGCCGTCTGCTCCTGGCATTTCTGCTGGTCCTCCCCGGGGGTCAGATGCTGGAGCAGCCGCATTTCCGGGTATTTCTCTCGAATCCGCTCCCGCATGTATTTCATCCAGGTGTTCTGGTTGGACGCCGTGGGCGTGCCGCTGACGATGAGGTAATCGCCCGGCAGGGAAGCGCCCTGCGCCCGGACTCCTTCGGCCATAATGTCGACCAGGGTGTGGCCGATCGCCCGATTGGGGGCCTGGTTCACAAAGACGGAGCGCCGCGAGAGTTCAGGATTGGCATCGGTGTCCCAGGTGAGGACCAGGGCGCCGCTCTCCCCGGCGCTGCGCAGCGTTCGGGAGATGGCCTCTGGGTCGTTGGGAGCCACCGCAATCACCTCGAACCCCTGGGCCATCCACCCGTCGATCATCTTGATCTGGTCCTCGGTGCGGGCGTCGGTGGGGCCGTCATAGACGAGCTCGACATCCAGTTCCCGGGCGGCTTCCCGGGCTCCCTGCTCGGTCGCTTCGAAATAGCCGATGCCCACCAGCTTGGGAATCATGGCGATCCGCAGGGCTTCGTCTCCTTCGGGCCCGGCACAGCGGATGCCCAGGGCGGCCAGCAGGACCACCAGCATCAAGCCTCCATTCCTCCTGACGCTTCCGTGCTTCATGGCTCCTCCTTCCCACCGGCCCGCAAAGTCAACTCTCCTTCTGGCTCCGTTGGTTCCAGACGGCAACCAGGATCAGCAGGATGCCGATGGCAATCAGCCGGGACTCGGCGGTCAGCCAGGCCAGACGGGAACTGAGAAACTGAAGGCCCACGTCCAGATGGGAGATGACGGCCAGCCCCAGCAACGAGCGGTGCACGCTGCCTCTGCCGCCGGTGATCAGGGTGCCTCCCACCACCACGCAGGCAATGACCTGCAGCTCGGTGCCGATGTGGGCGTCCGGGATGGACGCGTCGTGCCGCATGGCTCCCAGAACGGCCACCGAGGCGGCCACCAGACCGTTGATAGTATACAGAACCCCTTCGACTTTGTTGACGGGAACGGCGGCAAAACGCGCGGCCTGGCGGTTGTCTCCCATGGCGAAGCACCAGCGCCCGAAGCGGCTGTGATGCACCAGCAGGACCATTCCCGCGAGCACCAGGCCTGCCAGCCAGAACTGGCTGGGGATTCCCAACAGCCGTCCCATGTCCAGAAAGGACTGCGGAAAACCGGTGATGCGGTCCCCGCCGGCGACGGTGATGGCCAGCCCGCGATAGAGAGCCATGGTGGCCAGGGTGGCCACCAGGGGCGAGAGGCCGGCAATCACCAGCAGGCCGTTCAAACCCCCGGCCATCGCCCCGGCCAGCAGGGCGCCGCCGGCCGCGGCTTCGATGGACCAGCCCCAGTCCTGCCACAGCACGGCCTGAACCATGCCGGTGAGGGCTACCATGGAGCCCACCGACAGATCGATGCCGCCGGTCAGTATGATGGCGGTCATGACGAAGGCCAGGATCCCCACCTCGATCCACGGAACCCAGACCTCCACCAGCAAAGCCGGCCGCCGGACCTGGGAGAAGACCAGCAACAGGGCCAGGGCCAACAATACCCATGGGAGCAGACCGAATACCCGGCGATTGGAACGCCCGGCCGGCGGGGCAGTCTCCGCCCCCGCGCTCACCCTCTCGAGCCAGCTCATCGCTTCCACCCCCGCCAGGCCAGATCCAGCAGCAGCGCCGCCAGGATCAGGCTGCCCACCACCAGGTCCGTCTGTTGATCCGAGACGCCCCAGCGTACCAGAGCGCTGTTGACCAGTCGCAGCAGGAGAGCGCCCAGCACCACACCCAGCACCGTTCCGCGGCCGCCGGTGATTCCCACGCCGCCGATGACGGCCACGGCGATGGCGCTCAGCTCCCAGCCGGCTCCAAGGCGGGCTTGCATCTGCTGGCCCATGGAGAGCTGGAGCACTCCGGCCACGCCGGCCAGCAGTCCACCCAGACCAAAGGTGACCGGCCAGAGGCGTGCCCTGGAAAGACCCAGCAGTCCGGCGGCTCGGGGGGACGAGCCCAGTGCGTAGACCTGCCGGCCGCTGCGGGTGTGCGCCATCCAGAGATAAACCAGCAGGACGACCAGGACAGCCACCGCCACCGCGCCCCGGAACCCGGTTGCCGGATCGATGGCCAGCCGGCCGAACTCGGGCGGCAGTCCGGTCATGGGTTTCCCCCCCAGCATGGCGATCACCAATCCGCGATAGATGGTCAGGGTCCCCAAAGTGACCACGATAGGGTGCAGCCCTCCCAGCAGCGCCAGAACCGCGTTGAGAACGCCTGCCGCCGTTCCGGCCAGCAGTCCGGCCAAAATGGCGACCGGAATCAAGATCTCGGCCGAATAGGGCAGCTTCAGGACCATGGCGGCGGAAGCCGCCGACAGAGCAACCATCGAGCCGATGGAAATGTCGATACCCCGGCCCACGATGACCGAGGCGGCTGCCAGTCCCAGAATGGCCCAAAGAGAGGCATGAGTCAGCAGGTTCAACAGGCTGAACCCCTCGGTGGAAACCGTCAGCCACAGGCCGAGCCCCGCTACGCAAATTAGCAGCGCCAGTTCGTTGAAGGAGCGGCCCCGAAAGCGGGATTCGGCGGATCGAGACTCTGCGGCGGACAGCTCCTCCGTGCTCTGGCGGGGCAGGGCCACGGCGGCGACCCGGGCGGGGCCGGTCTGGCGGGGATCGAACTCCCCGCCAATTTCCCCCTCGCGAAAGACCACCACCCGGTCGGCGTGTTCCATGACCTCGGGCAGTTCCGAAGAGATCAGGAGGATGGCGCAGCCCTCCCCCGCAAGGAGGCGCAAATGCCGGTGGATCTCGGCTTTGGCTCCTACGTCCACTCCGCGAGTGGGTTCGTCCAGGATGAGCACCTTGGGCTGAGCCAACAGCCAGCGCCCCAGGACCACTTTCTGCTGGTTGCCGCCTGACAGTTGTTGGACCGGCTGCTCGGTGGAGCGGTAACGCACCGCCAGCCGTCCGGCGACCAGGCGCGTCGCCTGCTGCTCGCGGGTCCTGCTGGCCAAGAGGCCCCGAGTCCAGCGTCTCAGGGTCGAAAGCACCGCGTTGGAGCGAACGGGCAGGCCCAGGCAGAGTCCCTGGCTCAGGCGGTCCTCGGGGACGTAGGCGATACCGGCCTGCAGCGCTTCACGGGGCCGGCGAATCTCGCAGGCGTTGCCGTCTATCCGGACCAGGCCGTCGGCGGGCCTCAGACCGAACACGCCCCGGGCAAACTCGCTACGCCCGGCCCCCACCAGGCCATAGATCCCCACGATTTCACCCGAGCCCACCTCCAGATCGATTTGTCGAAAGCGACCACTTCGGTCGGTGAACCCGCTGACCTGCAAGCGGACGGGACCCTCCTTGGGAGTGGGCGAGCCTGCCTGGCCGGCGGGAGAAGCTCCCACGGTCGAAGCCGGCCGCCCAACCATGGCCTCGATGGTCTCCTCGGGACCGACGGCCTGTCTGGCCCGAGTCCACACCCTGAGTCCGTCCCGCAGGACCGTAATACGATCGGCCAGGCGAAAGATCTCTTCCTGGCGATGGGAGATGTAGAGGATGCCGGCTCCGCCCGCCTTCAAACGCTCGATCTGCTGGAACAACCAGCGGGCTTCCTCTTCGCTCAAGGCGCTGGTGGGCTCGTCCAGCACCACCACCCTGGCATTCTGCAGAATGGCCGCCGCCACCTGGATCATCTGGCGATGAGCCACGCTGAGACGGGAGGCTGGCTGACGGACGTCGATCCTCTCCCCGATCTGCCGGACCGTTTCCCGCGCTTCCCGGTTCACACGGTTCCAATCCACCAGTCCGGAGCCGCGCAACGGCAGCCCACTGGCCATGGCCATGTTCTCGGCAACCGAAAGGGTGGGGAACAGCTCAGGTTCCTGGTGGACGGTGACGATCCCCCGGGTTCGGGCGGCGACGGGGTTGGGCCAAGCCACCGCAAGGCCCTGAAAGAACAACTCCCCTGTGTCGGGAGCCAGCGCCCCACAGATGATCTTGATCAGGGTGCTCTTGCCGGCGCCGTTCTCGCCGACCAGGGCGTGCACCTCTCCCGGATTCAAGTCCAGGGAAACGCCGCCAAGGGCCACGACTCCGGGATAAGTGCGCCGGATATTCACGGCCTGCAGGATGGGAGTATCGTCGATTTCCATTTAGGCTTGGCTCTTAGCGAGGCGACGCCTCAGACCAACAATCTCGGGAAAACACACATCCACTCAGAGAAACGACGAACCACAAATGGACACGAATGAACATCAATTATCGGATTGATGAATTGATCATTTTGAAATATTCGGCAGCGGGACGTTTAGCGGGAACGGCCACAAAAGGCACAAAAACACAATTTGCGACTTTTGTGCTTTTTGTAGTTGGAAAACATTTTTCACCAGGTCGCACCCAATATTGAAAAAGGCAAGACCTCAGGTTTGCCGGCAAGATTACCTGCCCCGTTGCGAATTTTGCAAAATGCTCGAACTGTCAATTGGGGCGTGGGCCAAACGACATCGAGGGGGTTATCGACGAATGACTGGAAGTCATGCCAGGTCAACAGAGTTGTAGAGGCATTTTGGCGCCTCTTGTGGTTGAAGGAGGCCCAAGTGTATTCGTGCCTATTCGTGTTCATTCGTGGTTCATTTTCATAAACGTCCGCCGGGTTTTCCTCGAGTGATCCGCACGGGAGCTCAGCTCCCGGCTAACCTCTTTTCACCCTTCACCCTTCATCCTTCACACTTCAATCTCCACTGCCTCCCCGAAACACGTCGCCCATCGACTGGCCGGCGTAACCGGTCATCTCCAGATATCCCCGGCCTGTAACCGGATTGGCGCCGCGGGTGCCGGTCACCACCACGGCGCCCTCCCAGTAGGTGACCTGGGTAGAGCTCGGCGTGCGCAGCTCCTGGTCCGGTTGGGCGGCGGTCACCGTCAGGCTGAGTCTCTGGCCGGGAAGGCTCAGGTGCCATTGGATCGGATAGCGGGCTCCGCTGTGGGGAGACTGCCAGGTCCCCACCGGATCCAAAGTAAAGTCGGACCTGCCCAGGGCACGGGATTGTCCGGAGGCCTCCAGCAGAGTCCCGCCGGAATGGGGGTCGAGCCGGCCGTCGGACCTCCGCAGTTGGAACAGCATCAAGTCCTGGCCATTGTCCAACTGGAGGGCGAACCAGTCCCACCCGATCTGGTCCGGTTCCAGAAAGCTGGTGCCGAATTCATGGTCCATCCAGCTCAGCCCGCTGACTTCGAATTTCCGGCCGTCAACCCAGATTCGGCCGCGCGTGGGCATGCGCGTCAGAGAATAGTAGTGAGAGGCGTTCCCGTCCTGAGCTCCTTTCCGGCTGAGTCCGGCCTGGCCGTGCAGGAGAGGTTTCCTGCCGGGTTCCAGCTCCAGGTCGATCCCGAAGTCCTCGTCCCGTGCCTGGAGCCGGTGGCGGCCGCCGCTGTCGAACTCGGCCTCCCAGCTCTCGTTCCAGACTCGGTAGGTTTCGGTAGAAGCCCCGGCCCATCCCGGCCCGGCCCGGTTCAACCGTTCGGCAAAATGAAAGCCGCCGGTCTTGAGGTCGCTCAACGCCAAGTGGGCCATGAAGAGGTCTCTTACCGCCCAGCGGGAAGGGTTTTCCGGTCGGTTCCGGACACCCACCCGAAAGAAGGTGAGCTGGAAGCCGAACCGCCGCGAGTTGCTGTCCGCCAGATTTCCCGTGTAGTACCACCACTCGATCCGGTACTCCGGGTGGCTGGCGTGGTCGCGGGGAAACTGCATGCGGTAGCCGGGCCGGGCCTGCCGCCAGGTCTGGGCCCAGCCCGCGCCCGCCAGCAGGCAGGGAATCAAGGCCGCGGCCAGCAGGAGTCGTGGCCGGAGCCGGAGCGGGATCGGGAATTTCGTCGAGGGATGAGGCTTCTTGTCGGGAAAGCGACGCGACCAGAACTCCCCACCGTCCCGGCGGTACACCATGAACACGGTTCCATTTCCTTGACTGTCAGGCTTCCCGGGCCGACGGAATCCGCCCGGCACGGTAGGCGGGATAGATGCCCGAGAGGGTTGTGGCCAGCAGGATCAGCAGGGACGACTGCAGCAGGAAGCCCGCCGGCAGGTAAAACTGGATGGTCCAGTTGAAGCTCTGGACGTTGATCACGAAGACCAGGATCAGAGAGAGCAGAATCCCGGCCACCACTCCCAGCCCCTGGCTCACCGCCCCCAACAGCGACGCCTCGATGATCACCATCTTCCGGATTTGCCGCTGCTCCGCTCCGGCCCAGCGCAGCAGGGCCAGCTCCGGTTTGCGGTCCAGTATCAGGGTGACCAGGGTGGTGGCCACCCCAAGGATGGCCACGGCCACGGCGATAATCTCCAGAGCATAGGTAATCGTAAAGGTGTTGTCGAAGATTCGCAGGACTTCCGCCCTAAGAGAAGCATTTGTATGCACGAACAGACGCGAATGGGGCGGGAGTCCCGCAATCATTTCCGAGCGGACCCGTTCCGGGTCGAGTCCCGCCTTCAGATAGACCGCCAGGCTGCGGGGAGGCCGGTCTCCGTAGTACTTGCGGAAGGTGCTCCGGTCCAATACCACGACTCCCTGATCGCTCGAGTAGTCGTAGTAGACGGCGGCCACTCGAAAGGCACGCTGCCCCTGGTCCGTGTTGAGCACCAGCCGGTCTCCCACCGCCTTCCGATGCCGGAGCGCAAAGCTTTCCGAAACCACCGCCGCGTCCTCGCCGATGGCGGCTCTCATGGCCGATCGCCCCTGGCGTGGAGCCTTGAAGAGCAGCCCTGAACGGCTCAGGTGCACCTCGAAGTCACCGGATCCCAGCAAGACCCTGCGGTCCTGATAGTCGATGTTGAAACTGGTGAAGGGGTCGACGGCAGCCACCCGGGGGTTTGTGGATATCAGTCGCACGACTTCGGGAGAGAGCGTCGACTCCGAATAGACATTGGAACGCGTGGCCGGGGCCACAAAGAGGTCGGCTCTCAGCGTCTGCTCCACCCAGTACTGGACCGTCTCCCGGAAGCTGCCGATCATGACGGCGATGGCTGTAAGCATGGAAAGACTCACGGCCAGGGCGGCCACCGAGATCGAAATGCGGGGTATTGATCCGCTGAGGTTGGCGTTGGCCAGCAGGGCCTCCACTCCCGTCCGCCGCCTGGTGAGCCAGGAACCCGCCCTCCCTGAGAAATGCAGCACCACCGGGACCAGAAAGGCGACCGCGAAAACGGTGGCGAGGCAGGCTGCATAGCCGAAAAGGGGAAGGCCGTCGACCGAATCCAGGCAGGCGAACCCGACAGCCAGGGCGGACAGGATCGGGGGAAGCCAGCGTTGCCTCCAGCTCAAGCGGATACGGCTCTCGACCCGGTCGGCGCCGCGGACAGCTTCGGTCGGCGCCACCCGTGAAGCTTCCAGGGCGGGAAGCAGTGCCGCCAGCAAGGCCAGGGGGATGCCCACCCCGAATGCCAGGACCAGGTGTTCCGGACCGAGCGACACCGGTTCGGCGGCGGATCGGATGTAGAGCCGATCCAGCGTGGCGCCTGTCAGTCCGAGGGCGCCGCGGGCCAGCCAGCCCCCCAGCAGGATGCCCAGAGAGCATCCCAGTGCCGCCAGCAGGCCGGCTTCGGCCAGGAACAACCCCGCCACCTGTCGCCGGGAGCCGCCCACGGCCCGCAGGATCCCGACTTCCTGGCGCCTGGTGATGACCGACAGCGACACCGTGTTGTAGATGAGAAACAGGCCAACCAGCAGGGCGATGTGGGAAAGGGCGGTCAGGTTGAAGTGAAAGGCCTCCAGCATTTTTTCCACCTGGCGCCCGCGGCGGGAGGGACGCTGGACGGCCAATCCCTCCGGCAGCCGGGCGGCGATGGCGGCTTCGGCACCGTCGATGGAGATCTCGGGTTTCAATTGCAGGTCGACGCGGTCGATCCGACCCAGACGCCCGAAGAGCCACTGGGCGGCTGCGATGTCCATCAGGGCGAAGGTTCCATTCAGAGCCCGGGCCGGCCCCCGGTCCAGAAGCAGACCGCGCACCGTCAAGGTTTCCCGGCGATCCCCGATGTCGAGGTCCAGGCCGGAGCCGAGATCCAGGTTGTGCCGTCGTGCCAGTTTCTGCGTCAGCACGATGGCCCCGGGGTCGCTGAGCAGTTGCAGAAACTCCCTGGGGGTGGGGGACTGTTGCCGATCGGCAAAACGCACCAGGCGGTAGTCCCGAAGGGTCTCATCCCTGAGAATGTCGACCCCCAGGATTTTCAGCCATTCGGTGGTTCCCGAAGGGAGTGAAGCCCTGGCTTCTCCTTCAATGACAGGACTGATCTGTCCGTACTGCTCCAGCCAGTCCAGCTCCAGCAGCCGATCTTCCCTCAGGCCTTGACCTGAGCCGACGATCTCCAGCGAGGTCTTGCCGGCCACCATTTCCAGGGCCGTCTCGAAGCTGCGGACAGAACTCTGATTGGCCATCCGAACCGCCAGCACCACGGCAATGCCCAGGGCAACGCCCAACACGGTTGCCAGAGCGCGCAGCTTTTCCTTGCGGAGGCGGCGCAGGATGAATGTCCGGAAGAGATGCATTAGTTGCCTGGATCGTGTCCGGCAATGGGCCGCCGGGACTGGAGGTCGGCCTCGATCCTGCCATCCACCATGTGCAACAATCGCTGGCCGGCAGCCGCCATCTCGGCGGAGTGGGTGGCCAGCAGCACAGTGACTCCCAGGGAGCGGTTCAGTGCCTGCAGAAGCTCCAGCACATCGGCCCCGTTGGCGGAATCCAGGTTTCCGGTGGGCTCATCCGCCAGAAGCAGCAAGGGGTCGTGGCACACCGCCCGCGCGATGCCGACCCGCTGCATCTCTCCTCCCGAGAGCTGCTGGGGGTAATGGCCCTGACGATGGAGCAGGCCCAGGCGCTCGAGCAACCCGGTGGCCTTCCGCCTGGCGACGTCAGGGGATACGCCGTCCAGCATGAGGGGCAGGGCCGTGTTTTCAAGGGCGGTGAGGGTGGGCAGAAGATTGAAGGATTGAAAGACGAAGCCGATCTGACGGCGGCGGACTCGGGTGAGCCGGCCTTCGTCCAGGCTCCCGAGATCGGTACCGTCCAGCCAGATGCGTCCCCGGGTGGGATAATCCATGCCCCCGCAAAGATGCAGCAGGGTCGACTTGCCGCACCCGGAGGGTCCCGTCAAGGCGACGAACTCTCCTTTTTCCAGGGACAGGTTCACCTCCCGCACGGCAACCACGGGGGCCTCTCCCTGGGTGTAGGTCTTTCCGACTCCCTCGGCGCTGAGTACCGGCACACCGTCCCCCCGGTTTACAAACGGGGCTATGATAGTGCAAAAGGGGGGCCATTTGCGGGGTTATCCCTTTGGGACTACGAAGGGGATCCACCAAGGGACAGGAAGTCGCACCCAGGTCAAAACTCTGCAGAAGGCTTATTGTAGATTCTGGAATTTCCGCAAAATCGGGTGTCCTGATC
The DNA here is from genome assembly GCA_028875575.1 of Acidobacteriota bacterium. NCBI lineage: Bacteria > Pseudomonadati > Acidobacteriota > Acidobacteriota bacterium. The sequence goes on along the minus strand of JAPPDF010000080.1, from coordinate 100,248 downwards.
CCCCAATCAACAATCAGAATTCGACAATCAACAGGGCCTCTTGCAAAATTCGGCAGCGGGACGTTTACCGGGAATGGCCACAATAGGCACAAAAAATAAATTGTGACATTTGTGCTTTTTGTGGTTAGCCAGCATTTTTTACCAGGTCGCACCCGATTTCGAAACAGGCAGATCCTCAAGATTGCCGGCAAGAGAACCTGCCCCGCTACGATTTTGGCGATAGGCTCAACAATTCACTAGTGGTCCTTCGTGGATAACTCTTCTGGTTACATATGCTTAAGCGCGAGCTGAAATTCTACTGGATCGCCCTGTCGGCGGACTTCGCCTACATGTTGTTCGTCTTCACGGTGACCCGGCTGATGGCCGAACAGCAGGCCAGCCTGATGGCTCTGGGCATCCTGGGGGCGGTTTCCTCGCTTGGCTTCGGCCTGGGGGCTCCGATCGGAGGCTGGGCTTCCGACGTCTGGGGCGGGCGCCGCGTCGTCGCTGTCGGCGCCACCGCCCAGGCATTGGTCCTGCTGGCGTGCATCCAATGGCATTCCGACCATCAATGGTTTTACCTGTATGCGCCGATTGGAGGCGCCTCGGTCGGGGTGATGCTTCCCCCGGTCATCGCCTGGTTGACGCGGGGAGGACTGGAGCAGCTTGGCCCCAGGCTGCAGGGCCGGCGGCTCTTCCGGTTCTGCCTGTCCTGGAACCTGGGAATGATCGCGGGGCAGGCCGCGGGAGGTTGGCTCTTTCCGTGGGGTCCCACCCTGCCCCTGCTGGTGGGGTTGGTGCTGATGCTGGGGGTGCTGGTTCGGACCGGTTTCCCGATCGCTGCTCCCACTCCCGCCGCCTTGCCTCCCTCCGAGCGGGAGATGGCCGTGGTTCCCAAGTCCGCCCGCACCTTCGTCTACCTGGGATGGCTGGCCAACGTGGCCAGCGCCATGGGGGTGAGCGTCATCATTCATCTCTTTCCCCATCTGGCAACCGAACTGGAGATCAGCGCTCCCATCCACGGCCTGATGGTGGCCACCAACCGGTCGATGGTTATCGTCACCTATTCATTAATGTTCTGGTTGACCTTCTGGCGTTACCGTTTTTCGGCCGCCCTGCTGGCGCAACTGTGCGCGCTGGCCGGACTGATGCTGCTCGCCTACAGTCGAACCGTCCCGTTCCTGCTTTTGGGCCTGATCCTGTTTGCATTGCTGTCGGGCTACAACTACTTTTCCAGCATCTTCTACAGCACCACCACCTTCGACCGGAAGCGGCAGGGACTGGTCAGCGGAATGCACGAAGCCAGCCTGGCGGTGGGCTTTGCCGCGGGCTCATTGGGCGGGGGCCTGGCGAGCCTGTGGCTGGGGTCCCGGGCGCCTTATCACACGGTAGCCCTGGTAGTGCTGGTGACGACAGGCATCCAGTCCTGGGTCCACTGGAAGGGGAGGAAACGCCAGTGTTCCTGACGCGACGTCAATTGCGCCTTGAACATCGTAGCAACTAGTCGCTACCTTGTGGTGTATGAGATCAGTCGGAATCAAGATGCTGAACAACCGCCTGAGCGAGTACGTGCGGCTGGCAGCTTCTGGAGAAACCGTCCTGGTGACAAACCGGGACCGGGTCGTCGCGGAGATCGGTCCGCCGAAATCAACCAGGAGCCCGGTTCTCGCTGACGCGCTGCTGGCCGAAGCAGTGCGCAAGGGCTGGTTGACGCCACCCCTGCTGCCGCTTGCCGGGGAGCCTCAGACACCGGGGCCGGTAGCGCCACTCCGCGACCTTCTCTCCGAATTGGAGAGTGATCGAAGCGACCGGTGATCGACCTTGACACGTCGGTTGCACTCGCGTGGCTCCTGGCGGAGGATCGCCGTCCGCCCGCCTCGCTTTGGAGCCAGACGCTGGTGGTTTGCCCCTACTCGCGCAGGACGATTCAAGCCTGTGACTTCTCCGAGAGGAACGATCTACTCCACGACCATGATGGTGGTTTCGAAACTTACTGCTTGCCGGCCGGCTGCCGGGGCCCGCGTCAACAAAGTCAGCTTGTATCTGCCGGGCTCCACGTCTTTGAAGGAGAGGTTAAAGCCCACATCGACAGTTCCGGATCTCCGGGACTGGGTTCTGCCTTTCCCTAAACGAACCGGGGGGAATCGGCTGCCCCGGCCGCTTTCATCGGCGAGTTGGATCTGAGCCGTCATCCCATCGCTCTCAACGGGATAGTTGATGTTGTAAAGCCTGTAACAGATCGTGACCGGGTAATTGCGGTCGATCTGATCATCCATCGGAAGAAGAATCAGGATATCCTTGAAGATCAGCGAGTCGCTGTCCTCCAACAGGCTTTGCCGCAGTTCGCCGCTCAGATCAGCCAGTGGAATGAGCTGTTGGCTCAGCACCAGATTACCGCCTCCCAGGCCATCCGGGAAAGGGGAAGGAACGAGTTCTTCTTCTGCAAAGTCTGCCTGGGCGGAACTCGCTCCCGCTCCGCTCTCCGGAACGGATGGCCTGGCCGTCTCCACGACTTCTGCTTTTGCCATTGGGCCCGGGGGGCTTGCCTCCCTCTCCGGGATGGGAAGCTTGACCGTCTCTTCAAGTGATCCCATCCTGGCCTGATTGCCTTCTCGGACTATGGACTTGATCCTGTACTGGCCGGCAGGAAGTTCCACGTCCGTTTTGGAAGTGAATCCGTGATCGAGCATGGTGAGATAGCTGGACTCGCTTAGATTGAGTTCCACCTTCTGCTCGGAACCTTCCACGTGCTCGTCGTTCTGGTCGTAAACCATTGTGACCAGATGAAGCAGATTCCGGTGTTTCCCTTCCTGATGAAGAAATTGCACCCCCTCGATCTTGACGTGGGTCAACACGCTCAAGCGATAGCGATCCTCGTTGAGCCGAGAAGACTCATAGTCCAATTGCACCGGAATCTGGTTGAAATCGACCGGTGCTTCGAGGGCGAGCTGAAGATCCTTGTTCTTGCTGTTCTCAAGGGACGGTTTTTCCCGGGGCGCAAAGTAGCCCTTGCGGTGTCCGAGTGTCAGGCCGGGCCGGTCCACTTCCACCTTGATCCTGTGATATTTGCCGCTGGGCTCCGGATCGGGGGCAGTGTAGGAGAGCGCATAGTAGAAGGACCGGGCGTTGTGGATCTGTCTGAGGCCCTCGAAGAGATCGTTGCTGTCACGAAAATAGATGCCCCCGGTGTCCACGGCCAGCTGTTCCAGGTAGCGGTCCAAGAGGACTCGGTATCGGCCCAGGTTCGCGGTGTGAAGGCCCTTCATGTCGACGGTGTTGAGGGTCACGCGGGATCGCAGGGCCTGGTCGATCAACCGATCCAGCCTCCATCGCATTGCCGGCCCTGGAACAAATCCTTGGGACAGAAGGATCAATGACTTGTTCGCCCTGACATGCCGCAGGAAGAGAAGATGCTGATCCAGACTTGCCAGGAGCCTACGAATAGCCGCCCGGATGCGCCTGATGACTGAAAATCCAAACTCTCTGTGCAGGAGAGGACGGGACAGTTGCAGATTCCCTGGTACTAGATCGTCAATCCGGTCCTGCAATTGCTTGCGGTCGTTGGTAAAGGGTATTCGGACGTTCCCGGAGGCCGAGAAAATGCCCACCCGATCATGAGGCCCCATTTCTTCTGCGACGAATTTTTTCAGCGCAGAGACGGTCCAGGCATAGTACCTGGGAGTGTGCGCAGTCAGGTCGTCAATGAAGCAACTGATGAGGCGGGTTGGCTCACCCTGGATGTCCTCTGGAGATCGCACCCGCGGAGTTTGCCCTCCAGCCTGGTCGCTGGCTGAATGCCCCGCTTCCGGACCGACGATCGGCCGGCCGGACTCCAGCTCGAAGCTTTGAATCTCTTGACGTTTGTCGTCTTCGTAAAGCGTGAAGTCATCGATAGTCAGATCTGTGACCGGCTTCCCGGCTTTGTCGGTGACAGTGACGTTCACCAACACGGTGTTCACCGGCACTCTGACGGTAAAGGGTGGGGATGGCTGCGATTCCTTGGCTGAATCGGGATCGATCGGCGGCCTCTGTGGCGAGCCGGACGCAGAAGCCGGAGCCATCAATTTCAAGATCAGCCAGAAGGCTACGGGGCGGATGAAGACACGATGGCAGAGTCGAGAAGACATCATCTTGAACGAGTTGTTGGAATCGGGATTGGTTACTACTCTATTATAGAACCAAATGGTTGATCTCAAATCATTTGAATACTGTCAGTCATCCTGAGCATGCCGCTTCGGCATCGGTATTGCTTCCGGGCCAACAGTCTGCTGGCGTCCTCCGCTCCTCCCGTTTACAATAGCTGGCCTGGCTCATGAGCCCAGTCTGGCATCGGCGCCCTCCGTGTCTCCGGGCGCTCCGCCCCACCGGCATTGGAGAATCATGTCCGTCCGAATCGGAGTCGACGTCGGGGGAACCTTTACCGACATCGTCTGCTTTGACGAGCAAGAGGGGGACTTCAGGCTGCTGAAGGTTCCCAGCACGCCCGAGCGGCCCAGCGCGGCCGTCATCGAGGGAACTCGCCGCGTCCTGAGCCAGTTCGAGGTTCCCGCCGAGTCGGTGGGGTTCTTCATTCACGGGACCACCGTGGCCACCAACACCATCCTGGAGCGCAAGGGAGCCGAGGTGGCCCTGCTGGTCACCGCCGGCTTCCGGGACGTGCCCTACATCATGCGGCAGGACCGGCCCCGCCTCTACGACTACTTCCAGCAGCGTCCCCAGCCCCTGATCCCGCGGGAGCGCCGCTTTGAAGTCCCGGAACGCATGCTCTACTCGGGTGAGGTCAGCCTGCCCCTGCAGGAGGAGCCCGCCCGACAGCTGCTGCGCCGGCTGAAGGAACTGGAAGTCCGGGATATCGCCGTCTGCCTGCTGCACTCCTATGTGAACCCGTCCCACGAAAGAACGCTCCGGGACTGGATCCGGCAGGAGATTCCCGAGGCCCGGGTCTCGCTCTCATCGGACATCCTGCCCGAGTTCAAGGAGTTCGAGAGATTGAGCACCACGGCCGTCAACGCCTACGTGCTGCCCTCGGTGGGCAGCTATATCCAGCGGCTCGAGGAGGGGCTGGACTCCCTGCAAGTTCCCTCGGGACTTCATATCATGCAGTCCAACGGCGGCATCATGACCTCCGAGACCGCCCAGAGCCACTGTGTGCACATGGTGCTTTCCGGACCGGCCGCCGGCGCCCTGAGTGGACTGGTCCTGGGGCGAAAGGCCGGGCTGGACCACATCATTTCCATCGACGTGGGAGGCACCAGCGCCGACGTGGCCGTGGCCCGCGACGGCAACCTCCACTTTGCCGAGGAGAGCGAGATCGCCGGGCAGGTCCTCAAGATCCCGGCCATCGAAATCAACACGGTCGGGGCCGGCGGCGGCAGCATCGCCTGGGTCGATTCCGGGGGAGCCCTGCAGGTCGGCCCTCAGAGCGCCGGCGCCCATCCGGGCCCCGCCTGCTACCGGCGAGGAGGCAGCCGGCCCACTGTTACCGACGCCAACGTGGTCCTGGGTCGCTTGAACGCCAACTACCTCCTGGGAGGCGAGATGGCTATCGATGCCGAGCTTTCCGCGAGGGCCATCGGCGACGGCGTCGCCACGCCGCTGAATCTTGAGCCGGTCGAGGCTGCCGAAGGGATTATCCGAGTGATCAATGCCGTAATGGCCAAGGCCATTCGTCGCCTCTCGGTGGAGAAGGGATGCGACCCCAGGGAGTTCACGCTGGTCAGTTTCGGCGGCGGGGGGCCCCTGCATGCCGCCGAGCTTGCGGCCGATCTGCAGATCCCCCGGGTGCTGGTGCCGCCGGTCCCGGGAGTCAGCTCCGCCCTGGGTCTGATCACGGCCGACTTTCGCCACGACTACGTGCGTACGGTGTTGTGGAAGCAGCAGCAGGCCTCCCTGGGCAAGTTCAAGGACCTGCTGCGAGAATTGCAGTCGTCGGCCCTGTCCCAGATGGAAAAGGAAGGAGTTGCCTCCGGACTGGTGGCATTTGTGACCGCTTCCGACCTCCGTTATGAAGGGCAGGGATTCTCCCTTCCCGTCTCCTTCGAGCTGGAGGAACTCTCCGGTTGGACCGACCTGGGTCCCCTGGTCCAGCGATTCCACCAGCGGCACCAGGAGACCTACGGATACCACGACGAGCAGGCTGCCACCGAGGTGGTCAACCTGCGGCTGGCAGCCATCGGACGCCTCTCGCCGGCAACCCTGGCGCGGCTTCCCGAGCGGCAACCCGATCCGGTCCCGGCCCTGGTGGGAACCAGGAAGGTCTACGTGGAGGGCCGATTCACCGACGCCAAGGTCTACCGGCGCTCCGGACTGGGATGGGGCTCGGTGGTGCATGGGCCGGCCATCGTGGAGCAACTGGACTCGACCACCCTTATCCTGCCCGGCCAGCGGGCCGAAACCGACGAATTCGGCAATCTGATGATCACCTGGGAGAATCGCCAATGACCGCCGGAAACCCGAGTGCCCAAGTCAGGACCGACCCCGTCACCCTGCAGGTCATGACCAATGCCATCTACTCGGTTGCCGATGAGATGGTGGCGGCTCTGGTCCGGACTTCCTTCTCCACCAATATCAAGGACCGCAGGGACTGCAGCGGCGCCGTCTTCACCCGGGACGGCCAACTGGTGGCCCAGGGCGAGGTGGGCACGCCCCTCCATCTGGGGGTGATGCTGCCGGCCGTGCAGACCGCCATTGCGGCCATTCCCCCCGAGACCCTGGAGCCGGAGGACGACATCATCGTCAACACCCCCTACCCCGAGGGCCCCGGTCACCTCAACGATGTCACCCTGGTCTCACCCGTCTTCGATGGCCCTCATCTGGTGGCCTACGTGGCCAACATGTCCCACCACGTGGACGTGGGCGGATTCGCCCCAGGCAGCATGGCTTTCGGTGTCTGGGAGCACTTTCAGGAGGGCCTGCAGATCCCCCCGCTGAAGCTGGTCAAGCGGGGGCGCATCGATGAGGACCTGGTGCGCCTCATCACCGCCAACCTGCGGACCCCGGTGGAGTTCCGGGGCGATCTGGCGGCCCAGATCGCAGCCAACAACGTGGGCGAGGAGCGTCTCCAGGGCCTGATGCGGAAGTATGGCCGGGAGACCGTGCTTCACTACATGAACGAGATCATGGACTACTCGGAGCGGCGCCTTTCGGCAGCCATCAGGGAACTGCCCCAGGGATCCTATTCCTCCCAGGACTACCTGGAAGGGGATGGGATCTCCACCGAGAAAATCGCCATCCGGGTGACCGTCACCGTTCAGGGATCCGAGCTGACGGCCGACTTTCGGGAGAGCGATCCCCAGGCCCTGGGGCCCATCAACTGCCGTCCGCCCTCGGTGAAAGCCTGTGCCTACTACCTGGCCAAGGCTCTTCTGGACCCGGGTCTGCCCCCCAACTCGGGCGCCTTTCGCCCCATCAGGGTACTGACCAGGCCCGGCACGCTCATGGAGGTTGAGTTCCCCGGCGCCCTCTGCAACGCCAACATCGTGACCACCCAGAGAATCGTGGACGCCCTCATGGGCGCCTTTCTCCAGATCATTCCCGAGCGGGCCGCGGCTGCCTGCTCGGGGACCATGAACCTGCTGAACATCGGAGGCCGCGACCCCCGCAGCGGCGCCCTCTTCAACTACATCGAAACCTACGGCGGCGGTCAGGGAGCGCTGGTGGATCGCGACGGGACCTCGGCGGTGCAGATGCACATGACCAACACCCGCAACGCTCCGGTCGAGGTGATCGAATCGACCTACCCCTTTTTCATCCGCGGCTACGGCCTGGTCTCGGAAAGCGCCGGGGCCGGCGAGTTCAGGGGAGGCTACGGCATGCGGCGCGAGTTCGAGATCGAAGCCGACCGGGTAACGGTCACACTCAGCTCGGATCGATTCGAATTGGCTCCCTGGGGAATCTTCGGAGGCAGGAGCGCTTCGACCGGAAACTGCAAGGTGGTGCTGCCAGACGGATCGGTGCAGCAACTTCCCTCGAAGGTGACTCGGGTCCTGACCAAGGGATCCCGGCTGATCAGCACCACTCCGGGGGGCGGAGGCTGGGGAGATCCTTGCGAACGCCCTGCCGAACAGGTCCGCCAGGACGTGGTTCAGGAGCTGCTGTCGAGGGAGTCGGCCCTGAGCATCTACGGGGTCGTTCTCGATGACGATCTGTCACTGGACTCCCACGCCACCGCCGAGGAGAGGGAGAAACGCCGGTCCGCATCGGGCGTTGAATAGGGTGAGTCAGCAAAGCCGGCAGGATTGGACGGCCGTCTCGGAGCGCACCATGAAAATTCTCGTCTTGAATCCATTTGCAGGGGGCATGCAGGAACTGGAGCGGTGCCGAAGGGTGGCGGGACCGGACACCGAGATCGTGTTCGAGGACATTTCCGACGTCTATCCCCTCAGCTACGTGACCTACATCTACTATCGCCACCGCTGCGCCGACGCCGTGGCCGAGCGGGCCTGCCGGGCTCAGGAGGAGGGCTTCGACGCCCTGTTCATCTGTTGCTGCTACGATCCGGGCCTGTGGGAAGCTCGCGAGCTGGTGAACTTCCCGGTGACGGCGGCCTTCGAGGCCGGGTGCCACTATGCCAACGCCATCTCACAGAGGTACTCGGTCATCGCTACCGAGTACAAGACCGTGCACTGCTACCGCGAGATGGCTCAACTCTACGGAGCCGGCTCCAAGCTGGCCTCGGTGAGGCATATCCACCTGTCGGCCAGGGAGTCCTATCCGGACCGCACCGATCCCCGGGAGGTGGTGGCCCGGACGCTGGAGGTGGCTCAGAAATGCGTGGAGGAGGACGGCGCCGAAGCCATCCTGATGGGGTGCACCCTGCAGAGCTGCCCGTTGACGGTTACCGGCGTGGACGACTCGCTGGGAGCCCCCATCATCGATCCGGTGCTGGTGGGCGTCAAATACACCGAGTTCATGGTGGAAGCCAGGCGGGCGGGATTGCCCATATTGAGTCGGTTCGGCACCTGGCAGAAGCCTCCGGCGGACGAGGTCGAGAGGCTGCGGAGGGCAAGGGTACGGTCGTCAAGTGGCTAACCCGCGGGTCTGAAAAGAAGTCCACGAAAGGCAGGAAAGGAAAAGAGTAATCCACGAAGGGACACGAAGAAAGACAGGAAAACAATATTCTTTGGCACCAAAGGCCGGGGCCAAATCCTAGCGGTCCTCAAGTCCTTAGCTGCTGGTGCTTCCAACTGCCTCTCTTACTGTCTCGGCAATCCAGGCGTTGAGGCTTTTCCCCTGGATACTGGCGGCTGTGGCGGCGGCCCGATGGACCTCCGGCGGGAGTCGGAGAGGAATCTTCCCGGAGAACGGTTTATCCGGCGTTCTTCCGCGTTCTTCGCATACCTTGACGTAGTCATCGATCGAGAACTTGAACTCCTTCTTGAGTTGGGCGACCGAGGTGCCCTCGAATACAATGACGTCTCTGGTATTTACCACTTCTCCATGGAAGACATCGGCCTCGTCATCGAAAGTCACTGCCGCCCGGTATCCCTTGTATTCCATCATCGGTTTATCCCTGCCTCCTTCAGGAATCGCCTGACTGCATCTACAACTCCCTTGCGCGCTTCCTTCCCGGGGTAGGGTCGGTGGAAGTGACCCACCCTGTTGTTCAATTCGACGTAGACCCTGGAGCCTTCCCGTTCCTCGATGTAGGCACCACAGGCGGAGAACAACGACTCGATATCAGCCCATTTGATACCTGACTGTGTGGGACGCTTGAAGATCGCGTCCAAGGTCTTGAGGTGCTTCTTCCTCACAGGGATATAATATTATAAAATGATATCATAATCACGTCTCGGAGAGCTTTATTGCGAGTGGACTTCAAACCGCTCAGAGGGCAATGAATAACGCGAAGGGCTCAATCAGTGATTGAAATTGAAGGCATCCGCTGCTCGCAACGGTGACAGCGTTGATCGTGATTCCGTTAACACTCTTGTCCTTGTAGCTATATTATTGTAGTTACAAGGAGGGCCTATGAAGGAGACTTCTAGAGAACGCACCAAGCAGCAGAAGGCGGAGATCGAAGCTCTTGCGGCCCTTCCCGACGAGAGAATCGATACGAGCGACATTCCTGAGATTCGGGATTGGTCCGGCGCCAGGCGAGGAACCCTCTATCGGCCGGTGAAACAACAAATTACGCTAAGGCTGGATGCCGACGTGGTGGCTTGGTTCAAGACCAACGCCCCCGGTGGGCGGGGGTACCAGACTGAAATCAACCGGGTGCTCCGCCAACACGCCAAGATGGCGTTGCACCGCACTTAAGCTCTGTGCTCTATCGCAGCCCGTCCCCCGGAATCCAGTCGGTTCCGGCCAGGGGGAGCTTGGCCATGGCGGCCGCTTCCACCGTGAGCGCAACCAGGTCTTCCCGCTCCAGGTGGTGGACGTTGGATTTGCCGCAGGCCCTGGCCAGGGTGGTCAACTCCATCGTTAGGGTCTGAAGATAATTCTTGAGGCGGCGGGCCCCCCAATCGGGCTGCAATCGCTTTTCCAGCTCGGGGATCTGGGTGGTCACTCCCACCGGGCACAGCCCGGTCTGACAGTGGTGACAGTAGCCGGGCCCCGTGCCCAGCTTGGCGTACTCGTCGCTGACGTCCACCGACCCCTGTCCATCGAAATACGAGGGGCTGTTGCAGCCCAGCGCCATCAGCACGGCTTGGCCCAGAGACACGGCGTCCGCCCCCAGGGCCAGAGCCTTGGCCACGTCGGCCCCGGTGCGAATTCCCCCGGAAACCACCAGTTGCACCTCGCCCAGGACATCCATCTCGTCCAGGGCCTCCACCGCCTGCCGCACGGCCGGCAGCGTGGGGATCCCCGCGTGCTCGATAAACACCTGCTGGGTGGCTGCCGTTCCCCCCTGCATGCCGTCCACTACCACCACGTCGGCGCCGGCCTTGACCGCCAGCTTGACGTCGTCCCGCACCCGGGTGGCTCCCAGCTTGACGTAGATGGGGATCTGCCAGTCGGTGATTTCCCGCAGCTCGTTGATCTTGATGGTCAGGTCGTCGGGGCCGGTCCAATCGGGATGGCGGCAGGCCGAACGCTGGTCGATGCCCTCGGGCAGGGTCCGCATTTGGGCCACCCGCGGGCTCACCTTGAGCCCCAGCAACATGCCGCCGCCCCCGGGCTTGGCCCCCTGACCGATCACCATCTCAATGGCGTCGGCCTGCCTCAGATCCTGGGGATTGAACCCGTAGCGGGAGGGAAGGCACTGGTAGACCAGCGTCTTGGAGGATGCCCGTTCCTCCCGGGTCATGCCCCCGTCGCCGGTGGTGGTGGAGGTACCCACCTCGGAGGCCGCCCGGCCGATGGCTTCCTTGACGTTGGCCGAAAGCGAGCCGAAGCTCATGCCCGCGATGGTGATGGGGATGTCCAGGGTGATGGGCTTCTTGGCACGCCGGGTGCCCAGGACGGTCCGGGTGAGGCACTTTTCCCGGTATCCCTCCAGGGGATAGCGGGAAGCCGAGGCCGTCAGGAAGACCAGATCGTCGAAATGGGGCACCCTTCTCTTGGCGCCCAAACCCCGAATGTCGTAGAGGCCTTGCTCCGAGGCCCGATGGATGTACTCCAGCACGTGCCGGTCGTATAGAGAACTCTCTTCCAGGTCGATCTTCTTGGTCATGGCTCAACGCTACCCGCCGGGCTTTTGATAACTTCTTCTTTCGGCGGTCTGTTCCTCGCTAGTACTCCTGTTCGGCGTCCACGTTCCAGTGGTAGAGCGTCTTGGCGGAGGCCACCCGCTTGAATTCCCGGGGGGACCAGTCCAGCTCCGCTCGGCTCAGCAGTTGCCCGACGGTGGCGTAGTCGCTCTCGGCCATGGGCTCTTCCCGGGCGTCGGCCCCCAGCGAGTGAATCTTCCCCCGAATGTAGATCACGGCTTCATAGAGCGAATCGCCCAGACCGGCGCCGGCGTCGCCGCAAACCAGCAGGTGACCGGCCTGGGCCATGAAGGCGGACATGTGGCCCACGTGGCCTCCCACCACGATGTCGCCGCCCTTCAGGGAAATGCCGCAGCGGGAGGAGGCGCTTCCCTCGATGAAGAGCAGGCCTCCATGGGCCGAGGCCCCGGCGCACTGGGAGGCGAATCCCTTGACCCGCACCTCTCCGGACATCATGTTCTCCGCGACGCTCCAGCCCACATTTCCATGCACCACGATCCGGGCCTGACGGTTCATGCCTCCCAGGAAATAGCCGGCGTGGCCCCTGACGTCCACCTGCGCCGGCGCATCCATGCCCACGGCTATGTTGTGAAGCCCGTTGGGGTTGAGGATCTCGATCCTGGAAAGGGACTTGCTCCCGATTTCATGATGGAGGTAATGGTTGAGCTGGCGGACCGACAGCTCCTGGAGGTCGACAGACGCCAAGGCTATAGACTCCATGAGTAGATCTCCTCCGGCACCGGCTCGAACAGCTCCGCCGACCGGATGCCGGGCAGGTGGGCCAGGGAGCGAAACTCGGAGCTCACGGCCACGTAGTCCTCGGTTTCCGCAACCACCGCCGGCTTGCAGGCAAAGGCGTCCCGGACCAGCACCAGCTTCTCGGCCGTGGCCATCAGCAGCGTGTAGAACCCGTCCAGCTCGATGAAGGCTGCCTTCAAGGCGTCTTCCAGGGATGCTCCCTCCCTCATTCTCCACTCCAGGAAGCGGCAGGCGGCTTCGGTGTCGTTGTCGGTCTCGAAATCGATGCCCCGCTTCTCCAGGCGCCGGCGCAAGCTCCAGGGGTTGGAGAGGGAACCGTTGTGCACCAGGCAGAAATCTTCGCCGGCTGTGAAGGGATGGGCGTGGGCAGGCGAGACCGCCGATTCGGTGGCCATGCGGGTGTGACCGACGCAGTGGCTGGCCGCAAGGCCTGAAAACCCGTAACGCTCGGCGATCTCGGCGGGATGGCCCTGGTCCTTGTAGACCTCGATGGACCGGCCTGTCGAAAGCAGGTGCACGGCGGAAAACTCCCGGGACAGCCACTTCTCCAGGCTATCCGGTGCGATCGCTGAAACCAGGCGCCCATGGTTTTCGATGGCGCTCAGATTGCCTTCGCAGGCGGTGTCCCGCTCGAAGGCCTTCCCCAGTTCCGTCCAATCGAACCCCGGCTGGCCGCAGTACAGGCTGAATCGCCGCAGCGGGCCGTTCCCGACCGGGGAAAAGACCGCCAAGCCGGCCGAATCGGGCCCGCGATCCCCCATGCAGTCCATCATGGGGGTGACCCATTCTCCCAACCGGGCCCGCTTGGATTCAGGCTTGATCAGCAAGCCGATAATGCCGCACATGTGGAACTATTTACCCCCATCCCCGATTTTGGCAGATCCCTCTTGAGCCTTCTCCAATGCCTTGGTGGCCCTTCGCGATTCGTCCTGTCACTTCGTGGATCACTCTTTTTCTTTTGTTCCCATTAAGTGCCGCCCCCGCCCTGCAGGACGGATCATACGAGAACGAAACAAGGGATCCAAATTGGCTATCGCGAGCCTGTGGCATGTCCCGCTAAACTGGTTTTCTACAGATTGAACAACGATGCACAGGATGCACAGGATTAACAGGACGAGAGCTTCCTGCACCAGAAGCCGGCTCGGGCGATGATCCAATGCGGATTTGCGGATTCCCGGCATTGGAAGCTAGCCGTTTCCTGAACAAATCCTGTGCATCGATGTTAATCATCCCTGGTGCCCTTCATTGACCCCCTTGCCGACCTTTGGCGCATCCCTCTTGAGCCGACTCCAACCTCTTAGTGGACCCCCGTAGTCCTTCCTGCGTGTCACTTCGTGGATTACTCTTTTTTTCGTTTGTTTCAGGTAAGTCCGCCCCCGCCCTAGCGTGCGGATCATACGAGAGTGAGACATCGAACCTTCATGGCCTGTCAGCAACAGGAATCCTGACTCCGGCGATAATCGCTTGCGGATTTGCGGATGTTCAGGACTGCAAGCCCGCTGTCTCCAGAAAAAATCCTGTGCATCCTGTGCATCGATGTTAATAGAAAATTTGCCCGTGCTTGCCTTTGAACCGGTTCCTCAACTCCGGGCGTCGGCGTTTGTTTCAGGTAAGTCCGCCTCCGGCAGGCTTCCACGCTAATAGAACTCCAGGTAGCGCTGGACTTCCCAATCGGAGACGTGGCGCTGGTACTCGATCCACTCCATCTCCTTCAGATCCGCGAACTCCTGCAGGAAGGCCTCTCCCAATTGTTCGGCAAACAGGGAATCGGCCTGGAGGGCGTCCAGGGCTTCCTTCAGGGATTGGGGGAGCACACCGATGCCCATGTCCCGCAGAGCCTCCGGGGTGTATCGGTAGTGGTTGATGTTGTGGGGCGGTCCGGGATCGAGCTTGCGCTCGATGCCGTCCAGGCCGGCCACGATCACCGCCGCCGTGGCCAGGTAGGGGTTGCAACTGGAGTCGCACAGCCTCAATTCCAGGCGCCCATAGGGGACCCGAACCATCGAAGTCCGGTTGTTGTCTCCGTAGGAGATGTAGGCTGGCGCCCAGGTGGCTCCGGAAAGGGAACGGCCGACCACCAGCCGCTTGTAGGAGTTGACCGAGGGGGCCACCAGGGCCGTCAGGGCCGGACCGTGGGCCAGCAGGCCGCCCAGGAAGTGGTAGGCCATTTCCGACAACCCCAGTCGATTCTTGTCGGAATCGTCCTGGAAGAGATCGTTGCCCTGGCCGTCCCAGATCGACATGTGGATGTGGCTGCCGGTTCCGGTGCGGTTGGACATGGGCTTGGGCATGAAGGAGCAGATCACGCCGAACTCACGGGCGATCTCTCCGGCGGCCATCCGGAACAGCACGTAGCGGTCGGCCGAGGTCAGGGCCGATGAGAAAGTGAAGTTGATCTCGAACTGGCCGTTGGCGTCCTCATGGTCGATCTGGTAGATGTCGAATCCGATCGATTGCAGCGAGCCCACCAGCTTTTCCAGGAAGGCCCGGCTGCGGGAGAGTCCCTTGTAGTCGTAGCAGGGCTTCTCCAGGGTGTCGGTATCGTCGGCGGGTCGGATGGAACCGTCCGGATTTCGGCTCAGCAGCATGAACTCGGGCTCCAGCCCGGTGTTCAGGATCCAGCCCCTCTGTTCCAGGCGCTTCAACTGCTGCTGGAGAATGTGGCGGGTGTCGAAGGGGTAGGGCTCTCCGTTCACCCGGCCGGTGCAGACAATCCGGGCAAATCCAGGCTGCCAGGGCACCAGCGTCAGGGTGTCCAGGTCCCCCACGGCCATGAAGTCGGGGTCATGGGGCTCCTGACCCAGGCCCCACACGGCGAACCCGGCAAATCCGGCGCCGTCGGTCAGGATATCCTCGAAGTGGCTGACCGGAACCGCCTTGGTCTTGGCCACCCCATGGACGTCGACAAACTGGGCCAGCACGAACTTGACATCGTTTTCCTTCAATAAGGTCTGGGCTTGGTTGAGGTCCATGGACACTATCCTTTCAGTGAACTCGCCTGGAAAAGGCCGGGATGGAGGCAACCCAGCCCCACCGCATCGCCGCCGTCTTCCCGGACGATGCCCAGCAGCGTTTTCCAAAGATACACACTATAGCTCGGGTCCAGCCAAATCCGAAACCCGGCGATGCCGGACACCTCCAACTGCAGCAGTCGGCAGGAGACTCCGGCCACCCGGCTCAGGACCACCTGCCCCGCCGATTCCCGAAAATCGTGGCCGCAGGTCTGGCCGAGAACATCATTGGTGCGGGATCCGATCAGCAGAAACGAGGCCTCCTGGCGCTCCACCCGGTAGATCCCCGGGGGATTGGCCGAAAGCCGGTCCCGGATGCGGGAGACCACCCGCCCCTGAAGTCCGTCTTCCAGAATCACTTCCTCCCTGTCGATGCGAACCAGTATCCCATGGTCTTCAATGGGTGCGACCGCGTAGAGGGTCTCGGCCGTCTGCAGGCCATTCTCCCGCAGCCAGGCCAGGACGCCCGCTCCCTTCAGACCCAGCCGGGGCAGGCAGCTCAGGTCGGCCAGGGCAAGGCGTTCCTTGATCCGCTCTTCCTGCTCCGGGTCGGAGAATCGGAGAACCGCGGCCATGCCTTGAACCTCGGTCCAGACGGGGTACATGGGTTCCAGCAGGTCGTGGACCGGGCTTCGCCTGACGAGTCTCGGCGCTGAAGGTCTCATAGGGCTGGCGCCTGCTTTTGGCGCAGGTTCCCGGGATCGTAAAAGGGCAGCTCCACCACCCGGCCCGTGACCATCCGGCGACCACCAGTCCGGATGGAGATGGACGTTCCCGGTGCCGACAGTTCCGGGTGAACGTAGGCCATGCCGATGACCTGCTTCAGGGTGGGGCTGAAAGCGGCGCTGGTCACCCGGCCGGCAATCTCTCTCCCCTGGATCACCAGCTCGCATTCCCGGGGCACGGGCCCGCCATAGCTCTCGGGGAAAGCGAACCCCACCAGACGGCGTTTGAGGGGCCTGGTCTTCAGAATGGAGAGGCTGCGCTGGCCCAGAAAGAAGGGCTTGTCGGCCTTGACCGCCCAGTCCATCCCCGCCTCGGCCGGATAGGAGAGTCCGTCCGAGTCCTGGCCCATGATCAGGTGCCCCTTCTCCAGCCGCAGCAGGCGTTGAGCCTCCACGCCGAAGGGGCGAATGCCGGCACCCCGTCCGGCCTCCAGGATACGGTCCCAGACCCCCACGGCGGCGTCGGCGGGCACGTGGATCTCGTAGCCCCACTCGCCCACGAATCCGACTCGCAGGACACGGGCCGGTGCCCCGGCTACCTGGCCCTCGCGGACTCCCAGGTAAGGGAAGGCCTCCGGATCCAGGTCGATGTCGGTCAACGGCTGCAGCACCTCGAGGGAGCGGGGCCCGGCCAGGTTCATGGCCCCGTAGGAGCCCGTCAGGTTGAGCACGATCACCTGCAGCGACCAGAGCAGGGCCCAGCGGGTCATCTCCCGAGCCACCGCGTCGGAAGCCCCGCTGGTGGTGGTCACGTAGAAGCGGTCCGAAGCCAGCCGGGCCGCCACCCCGTCATCCACCATCATTCCGCTCTCGTCGCACATCAGGAGGTAGCGGCTTCTCCCTTCCTTCAACTTGGCAAACCGGCCCGTGTACATCTTTTCAATGAATGCCACGGCGTCCGGGCCGCAGATTTCCAGCTTGCCCAGGGTGCCCACGTCGACCACGCCCACCCGGCCGCGAACAGCCTCGGCTTCCGCCTGGATGGTTGCCCTCCGGTCGATTCCGGGGATCAGGTAGTACTCCGGCCGCAGCCAGCTTCCCGCAACCATGAAACAAGCTCCCAGTTGCCGGTGGCGGGCGTGGATCGGGGTTCGGCGCTGGGGGCTGAAGATGCGTCCGGCCAGATGGCTCAAGGGCACCGGGCTGGTGAAGGGACGGGCCGTGGTCAGCCCGGTGGCTGCCAGCGATTTCCCCTTGAGCCGGGCCAGGATGCGACTGCCGTTGAGATTGGAATGCTTGCCCTGGCTGGGTCCCATGCCCAGGGTCGAGTAGCGTTTCAGCAGCTCGGCGCTGTCGAACCCCTCCTGGAGGCTGTGGCGGATGTCATCCAGTTGAATGTCTTCGTCCAGGTCCACGAAATTCTTGCTCCGCGGGTGGGGAACTACCGGGTAGGGGTGGCTGAAGGCGGGTCCCCGGCGGGGGGGCTCCGCCGGCCCTTCGGGAGGGGCCGTTCCCAGAAAGGCCGCGGCCTGGCGGCCGGCGCGGCGGCCGTCCTCGAGCTGGTCTTCCAGGGCATAGACTCCGTTGACCCGTCCCGCGGCAAAGATCCCCGGCGGCAGTCGGTCCGGGACATACTGTTGCAGGGATTCATCGTAGGCCATGCGGGAGCCCGCCTGGCGGAGGATGCCGTCCGCGGGGGCCCATCCCACGCTCATGGCGATGCCGTCGCAGGCAATGGGCTCGGACCTCTCGGGCAGCGGATCTCCGCCCGCGTCCAGAGGGCAGAGCAGGGCCCCGCGGATGGCTCGCTTGCCGGGCGCCGGAAGGGATTCGAAGATGGCAGTGCCCGTGCGTATGGGGATTCGGCGCCGGGCCACCTCCTCTTTCCAGGCTGACGCCTCCCCTTGCGGCCGCAGGTCGCAGACCAGCGCCACCCTCACCCCCGCCCGGTGCAGGTCGACCGCCGCCCGATATCCGTCGGTATTGGCCGCCAGCACCACAGCCTGGCGGAAGGGCTTCACCGCATACTGGTGTATCAGGCGCTGTGCCGCCGAGGCCAGCATGACCCCGGGGAGGTCGTTGTTGCGAAAGACGGCGGGCTGGTCGAAGCAACCGGCCGCCACCACCAGGCCGCGGGCCCGCAGCTTGGTGAGTCGCCGGGAGTCGATCAGCGCCACCCAGCGGTCGGCGTAGCAGCCGGCCGCCGTGGTTCCGGTGCGCATTTCCAGGTTGGGCAGGGCGGCGGCCCTGGCCAGGAGCTCTGCCAACAGGCCCCCGGCTTCCGGCTCGCCCGGCAACTGGAACCCCAGGGTCCCGCCAGGCAGGCGATCCTCTTCCACCAGCAGGACCTTCATTCCCAGCTCGGCCGCGGCGATGGCCGCCGACAGTCCGGCGGGGCCGGAGCCCACCACCAGCAGATCGCAGTAGTCGTAGCGCTTGGGGGTAGGCTGCAGCGGTTGATAGGGATGAATGTTGCCCAGGCCGGCGATTCGGCGCATGCGGCGCTCGAAAAAGGGAAAGAGGCTGCGAGGCCGGTGGAAGACCTTGTAGTAGAAGCCAACCGGAAGGAAGGGTGAAAAGAGCTCGGTGAAGCGGTACAGGTCCGACCGAACGCCTCCCCAGGTATTGACCGCCCTTGCCTCCAGCCCGGGCTCGATGAGGGTGGTGTCCATCCTCAGGTTGGTCGAGTCCCGGTTTTCGGCCAGGGCGTTGCAATCCAGACCGCTCAGGCTGAAGATGCCGCGGGGCCGATGGTACTTGAAGCTGCGTCCCAGCACCCGCACGCCGGAGGCCCACAGGGCCGTGCTGAGGGTGTCCCCCCGATAGCCCTGGTAGCGCCGGCCTTCGAAGGTGAAGTCGACCGGCTGCTCCCGATCGATCCGTTCACCCGGCTGGGGGCCGAGGCGTTCACTCATGGCGGTCGTCTTTCCCATACAGGTAGGTCCGCAGGATCTCGTCGGTGGAGGTGTTGCGTTCGGCAATAAACCAGACACCGCTGGCCAGGTGGCACCACCACTCCTTCTTGACAGCTGCCGCTCCGGAGCGGTGAAACACGTAGTCGGCCCATTGTCGGTCGGAACATTCTTCGGGCGGGGGCATGTCCCGGAAGGTGCCGCCGTAGGAAAATTCCTGGATGGGCCGCCAGCCGTTGACGGGGCAACGCATCAGCTTCATCTGCCGCATTCCTCCTGCTGCTCGATTCCGTCAGTGACCCACCGAGGCCGCGCCCTTTTCACCCACCAGGTCGAACTCCTCGAATCGGGAAAGGCGGAAGGACTCGATCAGGGGGTGGGGACGGTCGGTGGCCAGGGTGTGGGCCATGGTCTTGCCGCACACCGGAGTCGCCTTGAATCCCCAGGTGCCCCAGCCGGCATCCAGGTAGAGTCCTTCCACCGGGGTCTTCCCCATGATGGGGGAGAAATCGGGCGTCATGTCGGCCAGACCGGCCCACTGGCGCAGCACCCGCACCTCTCCCAGGAAGGGAAACAGCTCCAGCAGGTGTCCCGCCAATCCCTCCACGAAGTCCAGGGTGGAGCGGGTGGAGTGCAACTCGTAGGGGTCCAGCGCGGCTCCCATGACCAGTTCGCCTCGGGACGACTGGCTGACGTAGAGGTGCAGGTTGGCCGAGACGATGATGGTGTCCAGCCAGGGCTTCAGGGGCTCGCTCACGCAGGCCTGCAGCGGGTGCACCTCCAGGGGCGTGCGAACCCCCACCATCTCCATCACCGCCGGCGTGTATCCGGCCACCGCCGAAAGGACCTTGCCGGTTTCGACAAAGCCCCGGCTGGTTTCCACCCCGGCCACCCTCCCGCCCTGGACCCGGATCCCGGTGACCTCGGTCTGCTGGTGGATCTCGACGCCCCGCTGGCTGGCGGCGCGGCCATACCCCCAGGCCACCGCATCGTGGCGGGCGATGGCTCCCGGAGGGTGGTAGAGGGCTCCCAGCACCGGGGTATGCCCTCCGCAGCTCAGGTCCAGTTGGGGACATTCCCGGCGGATCACCTCCGGCCCCACCAGTTCGCTGTCGACCCCCAGGTGCTTGTTGACCTCGGCCCGCCAGCGCATGGTCCGCAGGGTGGCGTCGCTGTGGGCCAGGGTGAAATGCCCCCGCCGGGAATAGAACAGGTTCAGATCCAGGTCGGCCGACAGGTCCCGGAACAGGCGCAGGCTCTCGTCGTAGAACCGGACGCCCTCGGCCGTCAGGTAGTTGGAACGGATGATGGCGGTGTTGCGTCCGGTTCCGCCGGCGCCCAGGTAGCTCTTCTCCAGGACGGCCACCTCCCGGATCCCGTGGTCCCGGGCCAGGTAGTAGGCGGCCGCCAGGCCATGACCGCCGGCCCCGATGATGACGGCGTCGTAGTGGGGCTTCAGCCGGTCGGGGCATCGGAACATGCGCGGTTCCGGATAGTGCCGGCTCATTCCGAATCGTAGCAATCCAAAGGGCATGCAGGTTTCCGGAGTGCGTTGGGGATGGGGCACCACCAACCACTATTCACGTGGCCGCGTCGCCTTCCCATGCGATGGGGCTGATCATACAGGGAGAAACAGGGGTGTTTCAGACAAGACCCCCCCGCCCCTTACGACGGTGCGGATCAAACGAGGCTGAAACAAGGGATCCATATTGGCTATCGCGAGCAGGTGGCATGTCGCGTTGAACCGGTATGGTACAGATTGAACATCGATGCACAGGATGCACAGGATTAACAGGACGAGAGCTTTCTGCAGCAAAACACATCTCGGGCGATGATCCGATGCGGATTTGCGGATTCTCGGCATTGAAAGCTAGCCGTTTCCTGAAAAAAATCCTGTGTATCCTGTGCATCGATGCAAATAATCCCTGTGAATCACGATGCGGTGGGAAGTGCCCCCGGGCTCCGCCGCGGTCTTTGTTGCCCCTTCGCGGACAAATCCTTCTTGTCCCTTGTGTCCCTCGTTGAACTCCTTGCCGACGTTTGGCGCACCCCTCTTGAGTTTTCTCCAACGCCTTAGTGGCATTTCGTAGTCCTTCGTGTCACTTCGTGGATAACTCTTTTTGTCTGTTGTTTCAAATTGGCTCAACTCAGGAAATCATCACGGTCCGCGGAAACTGGGAGTTGTCCTCCCAGTAGGTCTTCTTCAGCTCCAGGTCTCCGGCTTCGGGCTGAACCCTGCCGTAGGCGTCGATGGCCCGCGACACGATGGTGTGGGTTCCCGGGGTGGCGTCTTCCCAGAGGCAGGTAAAGAGCTTCCAGGAATAGGCAGTGGAACGCCGGTCGACGGCGGCCGGTTTCCAGGGTCCCCCGTCGATTTTGACCTCAACGGCCTTCAGGGGCGTGCCGTCGTTCAGCGCGAACCCCAGGATCCTGCAGCGGGAGCCGCTGCGAGTCACCCGGGCCACCATGGACTTCAGGCGCATGCGGCTGACCGAAGTTTCGTTCCAGATGGTGCCTTCCCCGTCAGGCATGCCTCGAAGGGTGACATACTCGCGGGCCATGTACTTTCCCATGAATCGGCGGTCCTGCACGTGGATGTGGGTCAGCCACTTGACGTTGGCCACTCCGTACCAGCCGGGCACGATCAGGCGGGCCGGCGCACCCTGATAGAGAGAGAGCGGCTCGCCGTTCATCTCGTAGGCCACCAGCACTTCCGACTTCATGGCGTCCGCCACGGCCAGGCTTCTTCCGAAGGATTGCTCCACGTTGACAGTGGTTCCGCCGTGATAGACCTCCTCGGTTCCCTTGTCCGCCCCCCAGAACACGACCTCGCGGGCGTAGGGCCTGATTCCCGCTTCCTTGAGGAGGCTGCTCAGGCTGACTCCGACCCAGCGGGCGTTGCCGGCCAGCCCATTGATTCTGCGGGGGCTGTTCCCGGAGCACTCGAACCCCGCCGTGTGGGTGGAACGCGGCCGCTGCCTCAACTCGTCCAGGGTCAGTTCCCGGGGAGAATCCACCAGCCCGTCGATGCGGAGACGGTAGCCGGCCGGGTCCACGGTCGGCTGGCCATAATGCTGAACGGCAAAGAACTGGTTGGCGGGGGTCAGGAAGCTTTCAATCTTGCGCGTATCCAGGTAGCGAACGCCGGGACGGGGATTGGGATTGAAATCGTCCGGGAAATCGGTGAAGGGGACCACCGTCTCCTCCGCCTCCAGGGGAGGCAGTGCCAGTGTGGGAACCGCCGAGGCGGCCCACCCGGCCAGGGCGGCGCTCCCTTGCAACAGATGTCTGCGGCTGATGCCTTTGGCCATTTCACACCTCCATGTTGTCGGAAAACGCCCGCCTCTCGATACCTTCCGCTTTCACTGCTGTCTCAGTCTGTCGGCGTGGACCCGGGCCACGTCCCCCATGTAGTGGTTGACGGGATAGCGGTCCGCGGCCAGGACCAGGTGTCGACGGGCCTCGGTCTCGTCTCCCAGGGCTTCATGGTACAACCCCAGGTAGAGGTGGGCGTAGAAGAGTTGCCGGTTGCGAACCTGGGGGGCGCTGTCTCCACCCCGGGCCGCCCGCATGACTTCATCGATGGTTCCCTCTCCCTTGAACAGTCGATAGATCTCCATCATGGGCACCCGCCGATCGCCTTCGATATTCAGGAGGGACTGGCGGGCCTTCCTCACCCCCTCCAGGCGGGCGCCGCAGAGAAAGTGCCACACGGCGTTCTCCACGTCGTTGGCATTGACCTGCTGATGGGACTGGAACTGCGCCCGGCCCTTCTCGAAGAGACCGGCGTAGTAGTAGGAAATGCCTCGCTGCCAGTGGTGGGGTTCCTGCCTGGGGTTCAGTTCGATGGCGCGGTCGAAGTCGGCGATGGAGGCCTCGATGTGGCCCAGCTTGAAGTGCTCGCTGCCTCGACGGTTATAGACCTCCACTGCGTTGGGGTCGAGCTTCAGCACGGCATCGTAGTCGGCAATGGCCAGGTGGTGACGTCGCTGCATCTCGTGGAGCCCCCCGCGGAAAAAGAACCCCCGCGGGTCTTGAGGATCGCGTTCCACGGCCCGGGTCGCCAGGGAGATGGCCCGGGAATGATCCCCGCTTCGATAGGCGCTCCGGGCTTGCGACAGCAGGTCGGTCACGGACCCATCCTCGGCCAGGACGACGCTCCCCAGAACCGCGAGGGAAGCGATGAGGCTCAGGGGACGAGCCCATTGCGGGCGCAATGGTCTCTGCTGCTGCGACGGGATGCTTCGCGGCCCAACCGACGATCCACCACCCATGCTGTACCTCCCCATGCCAGAGCCTGGGCTAGTTTAAAACCCCCTCGGAACATCCTCAATACTTAATGTTGCACCTTCTTTTAGGGTAACGGCCATGGTCCAGAGGTGGTGGTGGCATTCGTGAAGCGAAACATTCGCGAACTGCTTACTGCTTGAAGATTCAACGAAGATCCAGATTCGAATTCACCCACGTTCCCTGTATATGTGAAGCGACCTGCTCTGGGACATTCTCCGGTGGAATGCCGATTCCGGCAATTCGGGCATCGAAGCCATGCATGCCGTCAACGCTGGCATGGTATAGTCTGTAGAGTTTATTCTTTGTAGACCTTACGATGGCAATACTCAAACTTCCAGTGGCAAAGGTGCAGCAAGGTGAGTTGACCTTGTTCGCGACAGCGATAAAGGTCAAAGTCTTAACTCAGGATTCTTTTTATTCTGTCGAGACCTTGGATCCCAGTGCTGCAGGTGACTCTGGATACCAGCGACTATTGAACCGAGCACGGGCCAGAAAACTGGCCGACTACATCGTAAAGGGCCAGGATGATCAAGATGCATTCCTGCCTACATCAGTGTTGTTGGCGACCGACAAGCCTCTAGATTTCGACGCCTCAACAAACACCATCAATTTCGATACGGCCACCATAGGACCTTTTAGTGTCGTTGACGGACAACATCGCTTGGAGGGTCTGAAGGTGGCTGCGAAGAAAGACCATAGGGTGCGCGAATTCGTAGTCCCAGTAAATATCGCTGTAAATTTACCCAAACTCCATCAAATGTGCCATTTTCTAATCGTCAATACGACCCAAAAAAGTGTCGATAAGGCAGTAGAACAACGGATCGTGGCGCGATTGACCGAAGCCTTGGATGTAGAAGATATTCCAAGTCTTCCTAAATGGATTCTCAATGTTGTGGAAAGAGGCGAGGTCGAGAAGGCCGTTCGACTTGCAGACTTTCTGAATGAAGAACCGAATTCCCCATGGTGTGGGAAGATAAGGATGGCAAATGATCCAAGTGCCAATATGATAAACCAGCGGTCCATGGTAAAGGCGATTGTCAAATACGTATTGACCGCAAATAATCCGATAGCTGTCCTAAACGATTTCAATAAGGAAAAGAGGATTTTTCTAAATTATTGGAAGGCCATTGCTGACCTTGTCGATGACGGTAATGCGTCGGTTTTGTACAGATACAACGGCGTGGAGCTATTTTCTCGGTTTTCAATTCCATTTTTCACAAAGCTTCAGAACGACAGCAAATTCACGGTCCAAGCAATGAAAGATTTACTCTCAGCTTGTTTTGATAATGTTGAGGGTGAATATGCGGGTGTCGGGCATTCGGAATGGTGGGCCAGAGGTGGAAAGGCAAGTGGATTAAACGCAGCTGCGATAGCACACGTTGCTCAACAAATGGCTAAGGCGCTCCACAAACCAGCTATGTCTGGTGAGATCGAGTTGTGAAAGTCTCACTTCTCAAGCCCTTTCCTGAGCACCGAGAAAACTTCCGGCGTGATCGGCAGCGTTTCATTCCTGCGAAGTCTGGGTGCTACGCGCTCGTGTCGTTCGAGGGTGTTGTTCTCTATGTAGGGCTCACCAGAAATCTGCGGAGGCGTTTTGGAGACCACTTAGATGATCCAGGGAAGCGTTCATTGACAGAGAAGGGCAGGGCATTTTTCTTTTATTGGCTCCAATGCGATGAGTTTCAGAAAGTGGAGAGAACATGGCAACATGAATGCGAATTAGTAGATGGTAACCGCCCGATATTAAATAGGATCTGCTCGCCAATCTCAGTTTGAAAAATGGTCACCGGTTTCAAATACTGAGACGATTACCGTTGGCTACACCATCCCTCATCCGGTCATTTCAGGAACGACGGCTCATCCCACACTACGTGCATCCCACTAGAAACACCGCCGCGTTCTTGCATCCACTTCACCATTGCCTGCTTTGCCGATAGCCTCACCATCTCGTCGACCTCTGCGACTCCAGTCTGGTCTGGAAAGCCACTGCGTTTGACGAGGTAAAGAAGCTCTTTCCTATCCAACAGGTCAATGTTCGGCGCTGGAATAGCCTGCATGCTCAGGATCTGGCGCAACCCGTGGCGCATGGCGTCCTTAGGTCGCGCGATCCGATTCTCAAACTCATGGACAAGTTCGTATGCAAAAAGGTCGGCGGCCTGCAATTCCGCATGATCCTTGGGCGATGCTGCGGAAAATCTCCTCAAGCGGGATGCGTATCGTGGGTCAGATTTCATCGCGTACCACAGTTTTCTTCCCCTTCCAGGTATTTTGTCCCTCCGCGCTGAACTGTTAACTGTGCCGAATTGGGCATGGCGGCTGTAAACCATGTCTACGCATTCACCTGGGTCAGTCTTCAGCGCCGCATAACGTGTGCAAATCTGAAACACAACATAGTAAGGGTCTACAAATGAGTCCTTTTGCGATCGGGTCAACGCGTCGTAAGCGTTGAGCGAGATGATTGCTCCTATTGGTGTTGCCCGGCTACGCTTAATAGCACCCAGCAATTTTCCGAAGAATCTCCGCCTCTCAGATTCATTGCGCCTAAACCTAGTGAATTGCCCTCTGGAGTGGGCAAATTCGCTCATGTGAAACGGTTCCTGAAAGCCAGCTTTCACTAAAATATTGTGCCACTCCGGCGCGAGAGTGTCCCAATTGGCAGCAGGTGCAACAAACCCAGCCATTCCCACAAAATTTAGTTTTGGATCCCTTACGTGTCCGCTCTCGTCCAAGTATGCAGTCAGTATAGGCATGATCCTGAACCTGCCTCAGCGTGAATAGGTTCCCCCGCCAAGTCCGGCCCTGAAGGAGGATCCTCCACATGAAAGTATTCCGAATCGTAGATCTGGCAACATCCATTTGTTGTTGAAGATGGGCTAATGGAAAGCTTCAACGCCAATTTCCGGGATGCGTGTCTGAGGGTGTACTGGTTTGTTGATCTGGAAGCCGGCGCAACATAGAGGCTTGGCGGATTCACTACAACCGGGAGCGTCCCACAGTGCGTTAGTGTATTTCACTCCGGGGCAGTTTCGTCTGTCGGGAGATACAGGCTGTGTTGCTGCTAGACCGTGAAAAATTCTCCATATATTCCACTTTCCCCTAGACGCGATGGAAGGGATAATTGAATCAATATCCTTACTTTCGAACTGGACCTAAATGGGGGAAGCGCCGCAATCCATCGCCACGAAGGAGCATAAGCAATGGCCTATCGCAATAAAATCTTTGTGTCGTTTGACGGAGATAACGACATTCGCTACTACCGGCTAATGAAAGCGTGGAAGCAAAGCGACTATTCGAGTTTTAATTTTCATGATGCTCACGACTTAAACGTTGCCCGTGACACAAGTAGTGAACAAACAATAAAGAGACGACTAAGGGTACGGCTACTAAACTCAAAGATAGTCGTGTCGCTAATCGGATCGCAGACTAGGTACTTATATAAGTTCGTAAGGTGGGAGTTGGAACAGGCGGTAGTGCTTGGACTACCTATCATTGGGGTGAATCTAAATAAAAAACGATCTCTTGACAAAGATCGTTGTCCACCAGTAATTCGAGACCAACTCGCAATACACATTAGTTTCAATTCTAAGATTCTCCAGTATGCCCTACAGGACTGGCCTCACAGGCATCGAGAACTCA
This sequence comes from Acidobacteriota bacterium, assembly GCA_028875575.1. Classification (NCBI taxonomy): domain Bacteria; kingdom Pseudomonadati; phylum Acidobacteriota; species Acidobacteriota bacterium. The sequence continues at coordinate 73,345 of JAPPDF010000080.1, read as the reverse complement.
AGAAGCGTGGAGAATCTGATGCGTATTACTACACAGACTCTGTTTACCAAGAGCTCAATCTTTGAAAGCTTTTAACATGCCATCATTTAAAACGATTTATTGGTGGATAAGGCCATCCATTGGCCCCTTTTTTGGTGGGATTTTCTATGGATTGGGAATCTGGCTTAGCTTGCAGAGAATGTTATCTTGGCTTGTTCCTGACAACATTCTACTCTTGAAAATTCTAGAACAAGCTTGGTTCGTAGTCCCCTCGGCCACGAGCCTACACGCCGGGTGGAACTCAAGACAGAGATTTCCAAGCTCTCTCATATCAGACACAGATATTATTGTGGAATTGCGTGTTGGAGATATGTTCAAGAGAGAAGGGGCATTCATCATCGGTAGCAATACGACCTTTGACACATCAATGGAAGACCACACGATTTCTGAGAAAAGTATTCAAGGTCAGTTTACGCTGAGATTTGCACACGATGTTAGGGAACTTGACACTCAATTGAACGAATCGTTAACAGATATACCAATACAATCTGAGTTGCCGGTGACAAGTAAGAGATTCGGCAAGCGGAATTCCTACGGACGCGGCACAGTTTGCCCGGTGATATTGAAGAATAGGAAAGCGTATTTTGTTTCTATCGCGTCTCTAAATAACAACCGCGTGGCACAATCGACACTAGATGAACTGCTAGATGCTCTTCCAATCATGTGGAGTCAGCTAAGAGAAAGGGGGGGGATGGAGAATCTAGTTTGTCCGATCCTCGGGTCAGGTTTCTCACGAATTAATACTCCGAAAGAGAAGCTTGTGCAGCATTTAATTCGTTCTTTTGTTGCGTCATCTCGTGAAGGCAAGCTAACCGAAAAACTATCTATTATGATCCCAGGATCAGACCTGAACGAAGGCAAGGTTGACTTGGAAGCACTTCGGAAATTTCTTGAGCACGAATGCACCTATCAATCTGTTGCGGGTAGTCATACGCTACAAGGAACTCCTGTCGACACTATGACTTAGAATGTATGTAAAGCTACTCACCAAGCTTTCTCGCACATTTTAGGGTTCCATTCAATTTCCACTACCTTACAGTCGCGGATAACGATAACGCGATAACCTACCCCAAGCGCGTTGATTCCAAGGAGAGGAGTTCCCATGAAACGTTCAAGCGCGTTGTTCGCGACGCTAGCAATCGGACTTTGCCTGGTTATCATTCTGCTGTCACGTCTCGGCCCTGCTTCGGGAGCGGCCGCGCAGCCGGGAGCCGAAAGCCTCACTCAGGCCCAGATCATCGAGGCGCTCAAGAAGGCCAGCACCGGCAACCTGGCGGATGCCATCGAGACGACTACCGGTCGGGCCGGATTCATGAGCCACGACATGAAGCCCATCTTCCGGGCCAAGGTGGTGGGTCCGGCGGCGACGGCGCTGTTGAGGCCGATCCTGACCACCGACAAACGCAAGTACCCCAACTACCACCTGCAGGTGCTGGACGAGGCTCCCGCGGGGAGCGTTCTGGTCTACGTCCTGGAAAATGGCCTGCACGTTTCCGGCATCGGCAACCTCATGGCCACCACCGCCACCGTCCGGGGTCTGGCAGGAGCGGTGATCGACGGAGCCGCCAGGGACATCGAGGAGATCGAACGCATCGGCTTCCCGGTCTACAGCCGGGCGGTCAGCCCGGCCACGGTGGTCGGGCGCTACGTGAGCGTTTCCATGCAGGAACCCGTGATCTGCGCCGGTGTCCCGGTGAGGCCGGGCGACTACATCGTGGGGGACAGCGACGGCGTGGTGGTGGTACCCGCCGACAGGGCCGAGGACGTGCTGGCCCTGATCCGGGAATACGACGAGAAGGAGAGCGCCATGATTCCCTTGATCAAGGAGACCAAGTCCATGCTCAAGGCCCTGGCCAAGTACGGCCGGTATTGAGGATGGTGCCTATTTCGCCGCCTCCGGCAACCGCCAGCGGACGATTTCCAGGTGAGTTTTCTCGTCCGGGGTGCGGTAGGAGTAGCTGGTGACCAGCGTTCCGTCCTCGACTTGCACCGTAGGTCCGAACCCCCCGCCACTGAGCATGCCGACGGGGTTCTTGGCGTCCAGAACGATACGGTCATTGCGGAAGTCCAATTGGAAGCCCTCCGCGACTTCCCGGCCCAACACCGCTCGAACGCCCAGGGGCGGGATGTTGGGAGGCACGGCCGCCCTCATGGTGAAGGTGAACAGCAGGCGGCTGTCCTGCAAGCGCATCAGGGCGGGGTACATCTCTCCGTAGTAGCTGCCGAACTCCTCCAGCGACCAGTGATGACCGCCGTCCTGGGAGCGGTAGAGGACCATCCTCTCGAAATGGTCGATCGTCTCCCCGGGAATTTCCGTTCCCGGCAAGGGGGGAAAGTACTTGGGAGTGATGCGGCAGATGGCCAGCAGGTCGCCGTTGGGGGCCTGCCAGAGAAAGGCCTCGCCCAGGATAGGAAAGGGCAGGGCGCTCTGGTCCACGCCTCCAAAGCGGCAGGCCAGGGACTGGTCCCAGGTCTTTCCGCCGTCATTTGACCTCCAGAGGAATTCGTGCCCCCCCTTGCCCCCGACCGCGAAGACCAGTTCTCCACTCTCCAGTTCCAGAACGTTGCGGCCGGTCACCACGGTACCCGGCCCCTCCATTCCCTCCAGGTCCTGGAAGCCGATGCGCTGACCCTCCCACCGGTCTCCTCCGTCGGTTGAACGGTAGAGAAAGCTCTGGGTGTAGCCTTCCCGGTTGCCACGGGCCCTGGACAGGAGATGGGTGCTGAGGAAAACGGTGCCGTCAGAGGTGACCGACAGATAGGGTTCCCGTCCCAGCACCTCCAGTCTGCGGCGGCGCGACCAGTTGCGGCCTCCGTCTTCGGAGCGGTACAGGAAGGCGTACTCTTCAGGGACGCCTCCCTCCCGGGGCGCGTGGAAGGCCACCAGCAGCAATTCACCGTCGGGCAAGCGGGCGATGCAGGGCTTGTAGTCCTCGGGGATGCCGATGGGAACCCGCTGCGAAACCAGCTGGGTTTTTCCGATGGCCTTGGGATTCAGCACCCGGACCGGGTCGGCAGACTGGAGAACCCCGGGACCGCATCCTCCCGTCGCCAACGCCGCTATGGCGGCGGCTGCCAGGACAAGACTTTGAAACCGGGAGAGGATTGTCCGGAAGAGACGCGGGCAGCCACTGGCCGTTCGGGGAGAAGTCGCGGACATGGGAACCTCCATTCTGGTCGAGCGTCCCGTGGAGTTGGCGGGTACCGCCAAGCTGCCTGCAGATGTTATCTCCGGCGGGGATGGGGAGGAAGGGGAATCCACAAAATAAGCCTTGGAAACGTCTCCTTATCTCTCTAGCATTGAACCGGAGACCGCCTTCTCAGACAGGGGCCGACTCGGAAAGGATTTCAGCCATGCCGCCCATCCGGATGGTGGATCTGCAACGCCAGCACCGGACCCTCAGGGAGCCCATCGAGGCCGCCGTCCGACAGGTTCTGGAAGATTGCGACTTTGTCATGGGCCGGGCCGTGGCCGAGTTGGAGTCCGACTTGAGCCGTTATCTGGGGGTTCGCTTTGCCGTGGGATGCGCCTCGGGCACCGACGCCCTGCGGATTGCCCTGATGGCCCTGGAGATCGGCCCGGACGACGAGGTCATCACCACTCCCTTCACCTTTGCCGCCACGGTGGAGGCCATCGTGCTGCAGGGAGCCCGCCCCGTCTTTGCGGATATCGATCCGCGGACGTTCAACCTGGATCCCGGCCGGATCGGGGAGCGGATCACCTCCAGGACCAAGGCCATCCTGCCGGTCCATCTCTTTGGACATCCCGCCGATATGGATCCCATCCTGGACCTTGCCCGGGAGAAAAAACTGCGGGTCATCGAGGACGCCGCCCAGGCCGTGGGAGCCCGCTATCGGGGGCAATGCGTCGGGGCCCTGGGCGATATCGGCTGTCTCAGCTTCTATCCCGCCAAGCATCTGGGTGCTTGTGGAGACGCAGGAGCGCTGCTGACCAACGATCCCGACCTGGCCCGACGATGCCGCATGATCAGCCTGCACGGGGCGGAAGGACGATACCGGCATGAGTTGCCCGGCCTCAACAGCCGGCTGGATTCCATGCAGGCGGCCATCCTCAAGGTGAAGCTTCCTCATCTGGAGGCCTGGATCGAGAAGCGCATCCGGATCGCCGAGGCTTACGACCGGGCCCTGCAGCCTCTCCCGCCCACCGCGCCTTACCGCGCTCCAGCGGTCAGACACGTCTATAACCAGTACTCCATCCGCTCTCCTCGTCGCGACAGGCTGGCCGAGTTCCTCCGGGCCGAAGGCGTGGATTGCGCCATCCACTACCCCATGCCGCTGCATCTCCAGCCGGCCTACCGGCAATGGGCAGACGGCAAGGGGTCCTGTCCCCATGCCGAAGCCCTGGCCGAGGAGATCCTTTCCCTGCCGATTTTTCCGGAACTGACGCGCGAAGAGACGGACCGGGTCGCCGGCGCGGTCCGCGATTTCTGGAAGAGCTGACGCAATTCCCACTCGGAAACAGCAGCTCAGCGTTTAGGAGAGGAGGAAGTCTTTTCGCTCTTGGAGCCGGAGTCCGACGGCTGGCTGCCGTTGCCGGACCCGGAGGACTCGGCGGCGGGCTTGGACTCGGCGCCGGATTTGGCTTCCGCGCCCGATTTTGAATCGGTGGCAGGCTTGGATTCACCCTCGGACTTGGGCTGGGATTCCGGCTTGCGGGCGTAGTCGGTGACATACCAGCCGGTGCCCTTGAACTGAAAGGAGGTCCTGGAGATCAACTTGGTCAATTGGCCGCTGCAGTCGGGACAGGTCTTGAGGGGTTCATCGGAGAACTTCTGCATGACCTCAAGAACCTTGCCACAGGCATCGCAGCCATATTCATAAATCGGCATAGGCGCCAACCTCCGGGAAATCAGCCAGGGACCCGGCGAAAGCGGCTGGAGATTCTAGCAACTGTAGGGCATGAATTCAATCGCGGGACCGACTGCACGACAAGGGCCGGCTGGTTGCAATAATGGGACTCGGGTATCACCGCGCAGGGAGGTCACCTGGCAACCGAAATATTGATTCCCTTCAGCTTCGGCAAAGTGGCATGAGCTTGGCGGGAGAGGTACCGCAGGGGGTTGACCGACATATCTCCGATTCGAACCTCGTAGTGGAGATGAGGCCCGGTGGATCGTCCGGTGTTTCCCACGAAGCCGATCACCTGGCCTCGCTGGACCACATCACCCGATTTCACGTTGTAGCCGGAGAGGTGGGCGTAGACGGTTGAGAGCCCGAAGTGGTGCTTCAGGATGATTGTCTTGCCGTAGTTGGAGCGCCAGCTGGTGGAATGAACCGTCCCGTCGGCCGAGGCCATCACCAGGCTGCCGGGGCGAGTGGAAATGTCGATGCCCCGATGGAACCGTGACTGTCCCGTGCCGAACCGATTCCGTATGATACCGAAGCGATCCCTCAGAATTCCCTCGACCGGCCAGGTGCTGGGAGTGTGGCTCAATCGGAGGTATCTGTAACGGTAGTGTTGAGCAAGGTCGTCGATTTGCCGGTCCGCGTTTTCAAGCAGGCTGCGAAACGCCTCCGATCGTGCCGGCAGCGGTGCGCTGTCGCCCTCGGAGACGGTGAGTTGGCTGAAATAGACCTGGGAGGGGCTCCCGTTCCGCCCCCGCTTGGCGGTGAGTCGGGAAATACCCTGCACCTCTTCGGCCAGCAACTCCAACGAGGAGAGTCGGTCTCCCACTCGCTGCAGCGTCTGCCTCAAATCTTGATTTTCCTGCTTGAAATGGCGGAGTTCGCTGCGAAGCCGCTCATTGTCCAACCACTGCTCGGTATTGCGCGCGACATCCAGCGCCCCGGTGGTCAGCGCCACCAGACCGAAGCAACTGAGCAGAACCACTACGGCTACGAGTCCCCGGTAGCGGATCGGCCGGCGGCCTGAACATGGGCGGTTGGGGTATGACTTCAAGCGATTCTCTGAAGTGAGGGAGGAAACGGCAATCCGGGGTGCCGGATTCCTGCTGACGAACCGCAGCCGCGGAGACTATAGCAAACCGGATTGCCCGGGTCAAAGAAACATTCGTGCCTCGCGAGAGCCCCTTCGTGCTCCTCCCGCATTGCATTTGACAGGTTCCGTCGCCTTTCCATAGGATAGTCCGGTTTCAGGAATCGATCCCAACCGGCAATCCAGGGAAGCCAGAATGCCCGAATCGGTCTCATCGCGGCGCCAGGTGGACTTCCCCGCGGTCCAGACCCGGCTCAACGCCGAGGAAGAGGCCGTGGTCATGGAGACGATTCGCAACAGTCCTACCTGGAGCCAGGGAGAGCAGCAGCGAGCCTTCGAACAGGAATTCACCCGGTACGTCGGCTGCACCGAGAGCCTGGCCGTGAGCAGCTGCACCTCGGCCCTGGAGATGGCTGCCGCTCTTTGCGGACTGGCCCCGGAGGACGAGGTCATTCTTCCGGCTCACACCTTCGTGTCCAGCGCCGTTCCCTTCGCCCGCACCGGAGCCCGGCTGGTCTTCTGCGATATCGATCCGGCCACCCGGCTGCTGTCGGCCGAGCATGTCGAGGCCTGCCTGACCGGGCGGACCAAGGCGATCGTGGTGGTCCACCTCTACGGTTTGCCGGCCGACATGGACCCGATTCTCCACCTGGCACGGGAGCACGGCCTCAAGGTGGTGGAGGACGTGGCCCAGGCCCCGGGCGCGGTCTACAAGGGCCGCAGGACGGGCTCCATGGGGGACTTTGCCGCCTTCAGCTTCCACAACCAGAAGAATATCTCCACCCTGGGAGAAGGGGGCATGCTGACCGTCAGCGATCCGGCCGACGGGGAGCGGGCCAGAAAGCTCCGCTGGATGGGCAACTGGCCCTTTGCCGGCGACCGGGAGCGTTACTGGGTGCCGGCCATGGGAAACCTGGTGAGCGGCATGAAGGGAGTCTGGCCCTTCAACTTTTGTCTGAGCGAGGTGCAGTGCGCCGTGGGACGGCGGTTGCTCCGGCGCCTGGATGCGATCAATGCCCGCAGGCGGGACCAGGCCGACCTGATTCGCAACGCCTTGGCCGATGTTCCCGAGCTCTCCTTCCAGAGGGTGCCGGACGGCCACCTGCACGCCTACCACCTGCTGGTGGCCCACTTCGACAGTTCCCGAACGCGGGGGACGCGGGACGACCTCATCCAGTTGCTGCATCGGGACTACGGGATCAAGTGCATTGTCCAATACTGGCCCCTTTATCGCTCCGAGCTCTTCCGGTCCTTCGGCTACGGAAACATCCGCCTGCCAAACACCGACGCCTTTTTCGACAACATGATCAGCTTTCCCTTCTGGTCGGATATGCCGGAGGAGACCTTGGGCTACATGGCCGACAGCGTTCGCTCGGCCGTTCAACAGTTGCGGACCGGCTAGCCCGGCAGGGACCGGCATGCCTGCCCACCTGCAGGTCCGCGAATTGCCGCCTGGGGGCGGGCGGCCCACTTGCTGCCCCCCAAAGCCTCCGGAGGATGGGCCGGGGGGATTCGAGGAAATCGACATGTCCTGCAGAACGGTTTATTTCAATGGAGAGTTTGTCAGCGAACAGGAGGCTCGGGTCTCCATTTTCGATTCGGCCCTCATGTTCGGGGACATGGTGTTCGACATGACCCGGACCTACGGCCAAAAACCCTTCAGGCTCAAGGAGCATCTGGAGCGCATCTATGCCGGGCTCAAGTACCTGGAGATCGATTGCGGCCTGACCATCGAGGAGATGGAGCAGGCTACCCTGGAGACCCTGGAAAGGAACCTGGCCGTGGTGGACGGGGCCGATGTCCAGATCATGCACGACGTTTCCCGAGGGCCGCTCCCCGTATACAGGAGCGTGTTCGGAGGTGCGGTCGAGCCCACCGTCTCCATCAACTGCTGGCCCCTGTGGTGGCACCTGGCCGGCAACGGCCCCCTCTACCGCTCAGGGGTCCACTCGGTGATCGTCCCCCAGAGATCGGTGCCCGCTTACCTGATCGATCCCAAGGTCAAGAACAGAAGCCGCCTCCACTACCAGATGGCCAACCTGCAGGCCCACAGGATGGACCCCCATGCCATGCCCCTGTTGACCGACGATCAGGGCTTCATCACCGAAGGCAGCGGCTCCAACTTCTTCATCGTGCGCCAGGGCCGGGTGCTCACCGCCAAGAGCCACAATATTCTGGTGGGCGTGTCGCGCAACGCCGTCCTGGATCTACTGACCGCCATGTCGGTGCCCTGGTCGGAGGAAGATTTCGGGGCCTACGAAGTCGCCAACGCCGACGAGGCGTTTCACACCGCCACCACCTTCGCCGTCATGCCCTGCACCCGCATCAACGGAATGCAATTGGGCGATGGGAAGCCGGGCCCGCTCACTCAAAAGCTCATTGCGGGCTTCAGCGAGACGGTGGGCGTGGACATCGTGGCTCAAGCCGACGAATATGCCGCGAGAGTCAAGGAGATGGAGGGTTCCGGCTAGATCGCAGCCGCTGGTCTACTCTCCCGTTTGCGGCATCCTTTTGCTGAGGAGCTGGGTACCATGGCAATGAGCGTATTGGATCTGACGCCAGCGCCCACCCGCCCGGTGAAGACCCGATTCCGCCGTATCGTCACGCCCATTCCCGTTCCCCAATCCATCGATCTGATCCGGCGCCTGCGGGAGGTGGAGCCGCGGTCCATGGCCGGCATGGTGCCCATAGTCTGGCATCGGGCCCAGGGGTTCCAGGTGTGCGACCCCTACGGCAACCAGTGGATCGACTTGAGCAGCGGCATCGTCATGGCCAACAGCGGCCATGCCCATCCCCGCGTCCTGGAGGCCATCAGGAGACAGACGGATTCGCCGCTGCTGTTCACCTATGCCTACCCGGGACAAGTCCGGCAGCGGCTGCTGGAGCGGTTGGTCAAGCTGGCGCCTCCCGGGTTGAACAAGGCCATCCTGTTTTCATCGGGAACCGAAGCCAACGAGTGCGCCATCACCCTGATGCGGCGGCACGGCCAGCGGATCTCGCCCCGCAAGGCGGCAATTCTGTCGCTGGAGGGGAACTACCACGGGCGGACGCTGGCGGCCAAGGCGGCCAGCGGGGGAGAAGACCGGGTGGACGGCATCCCCCGGGATCAGCTCGGCCATTTTCTGCTTCCCACTCCCGGCGAAAACGGGTTCGCCGCCGATCTGAAGTCCCGCGGCCTGGACCCCTTGGACGTCGCCGGCATCATCCTGGAATCCATTCCAGGCGTCACCACCGCCTGCCATCCCCTGGAATACATGCGGGAGTTGAGGGACTGGGCGACCCGCCATCGGGTGCTGATCGCCGTGGACGAGATCCAGTGCGGGATCGGGCGGACGGGGAAGATGTTCGCCATTGAACACTACGGCATGGCTCCCGACCTGATTACCTGCGGCAAGGGGCTGAGCTCCAGCCTGCCGGTTTCGGCCGTGATCGGGGCCAGGGAGGTGATGGACCTGGCTCCCCCGGGGGAGATGTCCAGCACCTTCGGCGGCAACCCGGTCTGCGCCGCCGCCGCCGAGGCCAACCTGGAATTGATGGAGGAAGAAGGGCTGGTGGAACGGGCGGCGGAGCTGGGAGAACTGCTCGAACAGTGGCTGGCACCGGTCGCGCGGAGGCATCCTGGATCGATCGGCCAGGTCAACGGCAAGGGATTGTTCTATTCCATTCACCTGAGGAATCCGGACACGGGGCAGCCCTGGGTGGAGATGGCCGATCGGGTGGCCCTGGAGTGCGTCCGCCGGGGTGTCCTGCTGTTCGTGACGGGGCGGGGCTTCCTCAAGATCGTGCCTCCGCTGACGATCGACCGGGAGGCCTTGCAGGAGGCCGTGGAGGTGATGGCGGCTGTCCTGGATGAAGAGTTGACCTGATGACGAGGCCATTGACGGTGGACCTGGAGGGACGCACTGCCCTGGTGACCGGCGGCGGCACCGGGATAGGGCGGGCCATCTCCGTGGGGTTGGCCCGCTGCGGGGCCCGGGTGGTGGTGAACTATTCCCGAAGCGCCACGGAGGCGGAGGCCACCGTGGCCGAAATCGCGGCCCTGGGAGGGCAGGCCCTGGCCCTTCGCGCCGACGTGACCGACGAGGACCAGGTCAGGCAGGCCGTCGCGACCGCGGTGCGGACCTACGGCGGGCTGGACATCCTGATGGCAAACGCCGGGGGCCCTACCGAGAGCTGCCCCACCGAGGACCTGTCCAGCCAGGACTGGGATGCGGGGTTGAACCTGAATTGCAAGTCGGTCTTCCTGTGCGTCAAGCACGCCGTCCCCCACCTGCCGGACGGCCGGGGACGGATCCTCATTACCTCCTCCATCAGCGGCCGCAGCGGCGGCGGTCCCGGGACCATCACCTATACGGCCGCCAAGGGGGCTCTGAACAACCTGGTGCGGGGGTGGGCCAAGGAGTATGCTCCGCGCGGCATTACCGTCAACGCCATCGCTCCGGGCGTCATCTGGACCCGCATCCACCAGCGGCGGACCCCTCCGGAGCTCTACCGGGGCCTGATCCAGCGCATCCCGCTGGGCCGCGACGGCCAGCCGGAAGATTGCGTGGGGGCCGCTCTATTCCTGGCCAGCGCGGACGCTTCCTTCATCACCGGACAAATTGTGGAAGTCAACGGCGGGATGCTGATGCCGTAGCCACCGGGTACCTGTACTCGTGGGGAAAATGCGGGAAAAGAGGTGCGTCTAACGCAATTTAGGGAAGGCAGCGCGTTTTGGGAGGACGCTGCTAAATCGCCGCCTTCGCGGCTGTGCCAGCGCAGAATCCATACGACCCCGGGCTCCCGCCCGGGGCTACCCTGAGCCGCAGCTACGCTGCTTTATAAGGGTGGCCTGTAGGTGGCGTCCTGCCGGGAAACCCACGTCAACCGCGGCCTCGCCGCTCTCCCCAAAACCAAGACACTGCCAGGGAACGGGAATTTTCTAATGATGGTTTCCTGGAGCCAGCTTGGGAGCGTGAAACTGACCACTGACCACTATCCACTGATCACTATCCACTGATCACTATCCATTAACCACTTCCTTTACTCCACCAGGGCGTCGAACAGTTCGGGGCGTCTCTGGCGCAGGGTGTAGTTGGGTTGGCTGCGGGCTTCCCAAAGCTTCTCGGGCAGCAGGTCGGCCACCACCATTTCCTCCTCGATCTTGTCGAATGAGGTCCTGGCAGCGACCTCGCCCAGCGGGTCCACCACGATGCAGCCGCCGGCATGGTTGGGTTGATTGGGGCTGTCTTTGGGGTAGGTGTCGACGATCCCGGCTCGTCCGGCCTGATTGCAGAGCACGGTATAGCAACTGTTTTCGTAGGCTCGGGCCGAAGCGATCATGTGGAAGTAGCGGCCCGAATAGGCGGCTGCCTCTCTCTCGGATTCGGGGTCGTCGGTCCACGTCTTCAGCCGGGCGGCGTGGGGCATCAGCAGCACGTCGGCCCCCTTCAGAGCCAGAATTCGGGGGACCTCGGGCAGGGAGTTGTCGTAGCAGATGATCGTGCCCACCCGGCACTTGCCGATGTCGAAGACGAGCATCTCCGTGCCGCCCTCGTAGTGGATGACCTCGTCCCGGGAGAGGTGAATCTTTCTCTGGGCCCCGATGAAGCCCTTGGGGCCCACCAGCACCTGGGTGTTGTAGACGATGTCGCGTTCCTTTTCGCTGAGACCCACGCTGAGGTAGAGATCCAGGGCCTGGGCCAGCAGGCAGAGGTGTTCAACGCTGGGCCCGTCGGGCACGGGCTCGGCCGCGTACCAGGTATTGGGATCGTTGTGCCCGTGCACCACCAACTCGGGGAACAGGACCAGATCGGCCCCCGAGTCCTTGGCGCGGGCCGCCCACCGGTCGATGGAGCGCAGATTTTCTTTCGCCTGGCCCAGCAGCCCGTTCATGGCCACCGCGGCTATTTTCAGTGCTTGCATGGGAACTGACCTCTATTCCAATGGCTCAATGGTGAGAATCCAACATTACACCCAAGCTCTTACCTTGGGCCCCCCGAAGTCCCATCGCAGGTCCATGGCCAGCGGGAAGAGCTCGTCGATCTTGTCCAGGTGCTCCTGGGGGATTTCCACCTCGGCCCCGCGGATCGAGCTTTCGAGCTGTTTCTGATTGCGAATGCCCAGGATCACCGAGCTGATCTCGGGATGCCTCAGGGCCCAGCCGATGGAGTATTCGGCCAGGCTGACGCCCAGTTCTGCCGCCAGGCCCTTGACCACGTCGATTCTCTCCCAGATGGCGCTGGAAAGCGGACGCATCCAACCGGGGGCTTCCGCCAGGCGGCTGCCCGCGGGAGTCTCACCCGGCCGGTACTTGCCGCTCAGCCATCCGCCGTGAAGCACCTGGTAGGGGGTGATGCCTACCCCGAACTTCTTGCAGAAGCCGATTTCGGAGATTTCGATGTCGCGGCGCAGCATGCTGTAGGGCGGTTCGTAGGCGATGATCCGTTCCAGGGCGTTGCGGTCGCTCAGCCAGAGCAGCTCGCACATCTGCCAGGCCAGGTAGTTTGAGACGCCGAAATAGCGAATCTTGCCCTGTCTCACGAACAGATCCAGGGTGCGCAGGCTCTCTTCAAAGGGGGTCTCCAGGTCGGGCCAGTGGAGCATCAGGATGTCCACGCAGTCGGTCTGGAGGCGCCGCAGGCAATTCTCCAGCTCCGTCTGGAGGTGGATTCTGGATCCGCCCTTCTGGTGGGGGCCCGGCCCCAGAGCGTTGGCGATCTTGGTCAGCAGCACCACCTGATCTCGCTTGCCCTTCAGGATTCTTCCCAGGTATTCCTCGGCCACGCCTCCCGAGCTCCCGATGCTGCGGTTGTAGCCCTCGTAGGAGCTGGCCGTGTCGATGAAGGTGAGGCCGCGTTCGATGGCCTGGTGCATCAGGCTGGTGGCCTCCTTCTCCAGGGTCGGGTTCCCGAACAGCATGGTCCCGAAGCAGATGGGCGAAACCGAGACGCCGCTGGCGCCCAGCCTTCTAAGTTTCATGGTCGACTCCCCAAGTGGAAATTCCCTTTTGGCCGATGTCGGTCTGAGGGGGATGGACGGTCGGATGAGTTCCCGACCGGCGGCCGGGCGGCCGGTTGACACTAACGTACGGAGCCACTCATTATTGATGTTGTCCGGCGGCAAGTCAAGGCGGGCCGGGAAGGCCGCCGGCCCGTCATTGCGGGTTGCCCGGGAAGGCAAAAGCAGGTCATTGGCGTCCTCCGCTCTGTCAAGGGTCGGCGGAGAGGGGCGGACCGGCTCGGGACCGGTATAGGGCTATGGATAGCGTGTCGATTGCGATCGTGGGATGCGGCAGCTTCGGGCAGCACATGGCGGATCTGCTGGCAAGGATTCCTTGCCTGAAGATCGCTTCGGTCTGCGATCCGGACGAGGAGAAATCCCTGCCCCTGGGCCGGCGCCTCGGGGTGCCCGCCCATGCCTCTTTCCGGCGTTGCCTGGAGGATAGCCAGGCGGCAGCGGTGGCGCTGTTCACTCCCAACCACCTGCACGCCCCCATGGCCATCGCCGCCGCCGAAGCCGGGAAGCACATCTTCTGTGAAAAGCCCATGGCCATGAACGTGGCCGAGTGCTACGCCATGATCGAGGCCGCCGAGGCCGGTGGAGTGAAGCTGATGGTGGGCCACAAGCGGCGGCTGCGCCCCCAGTACGCCAAGATGGCCGAGATTGTCCGCGGTCAGCGCTACGGCAGGCCCCTGGCGGTGCAGGTCAACGGGTTCTACGGCCGGGAGCTCTGGGACTGGTGGACCCGCAGGGAGACCGGTGGGGGGCTGCTGTTTCACGCTGGGGTCCACGACCTGGATTTCCTGCGGCACGCCTGCGGCGAGGTCGGAACCGTCTTTGCCCGCAGTCCGGTCAAGACCCACCACGGCACCGATTTCGAGGACGCCCTGGCGCTCCTGATTCAGTTCGAATCGGGCACGGTGGCGACCCTGCAGGTCAGTCCCCTTTCTCCTCAGCGGACCTTCCGCCAGGCCTTCGGGGTCCACTTCGTACTGGAACGGGGAGACCTCATCTACGATCCGGCCGAAACCACGGTGACCGTGCAGGGCAGGGGAGAGCCGGTCCAAAGGTTTCAGTTCGACAATGCGGCCGGCTTCGAACAGGCCTACCGCACCGAGTTGGAGAGCTTTGCCGCCTGGGTGAGCCGGGATGCCGAGCCGGTGCTGACCGGTTGGGACGGCTTGCGCTGCGTCGAGATCATGGAGGCTGCCCAACTCTCGGCCTACAGCGGCAGGCAGGTGCAGCTTCCCCTCCCCCCAACCCAGGCCCGACAAGAGTGGTTGGGGACGCCTGCCCTGACCCGGGAAATGCCGGAGCCGACACTCTTCGCCCGGGGGCTCTCCATGGCCGAGGGTCCGGCCTTCGACCGGCAGGGTCATCTGTATGTGGCCAACTGCCGGGCCCGGCATCTCTCCAGGATTTCCCCCGGCGGGCAAGTCAGCCACTTCCTCTCCACGGGAGGAAAGCCTCAAGGGGTGGTGGTCGCCCCGGAAGGACATCTGTTCATCAGCGACAATCAAAAGCGCATGATCTTCCGGGCCGATGCCGGCGGCGGGCTGGAAGAGTTCTGTGGCCGCTACCGGGACGGCAGCCGGCTGCGGGGGCCCAACGAGATCGCCCTGGGGCCCGATGGGCGGATCTACTTCACCGACCCCGGCAGGGCCTGGCGCGGCCGGTCGGAGGGAGCCCTCTCCCGGGTGGATGGGACGGGTCGGGCCGAGTTGCTGGCGGACGGGCTGGAGTTCACCAACGGATTGGACTTCACCCCTGACGGCAAGGAGATCTGCGTGGTGGAAACAACCACCGGGAAAGTGCTGCGGGCGGCCTTGGCTGCCGACGGAACCCTGGCCGAGCCGCTACGCGAGTTCGTTCGCTTCGAGGGCAGCGTCGGACCCGACGGGATCCGCTTTGCCGCCAGCGGTAACCTCTACGTGACGCTCTTCGGGCGGGGCCAGGTGGCGGTGGTGAATCCCGAGGGGCAGGTGATCGACCGCCTGCGGGTGCCGGGCCTGTTCCCCACCAACGTCATCTTCCTGGGGCGTTCACTGCTGGTCTGCGAGGGGCAGACCGCGGCCATCTGGAAGCTCGAGGTGGGGGAAGAGGGGGTTCCCACCTATTCCCAGAGAGTGTGGGAGGGAGGGTGACTCCTCCCGCCCTGCCAGGGGAATCTTCAGAGGAGAAAAAGCTGGCCGTTGATGGAGGCGAACCACGAATGAACACGGATGGACACGAATTCGGATGGCGCCTCTTCCCATCACTCTTGCTGCTCAAGGGGACGCACGCCGGCTTGTCGAGCCGCAGCCCTGACGATGCGGTAGAGCCGTCACGCTTGGTGGGCCTTCATCGTCCTTCGTGTCACTTCGCGGATCACTCGTTTCTTGTTTGCGTCAGGCAAGCGCGCCTTCCGCTTGGATACTCGGGCTACGTGGAAGCAGTTTTCAGAAACGCCTGCAGCCCCTCCTTGCTCATCCCCGAGATCCCCAGTCGGTCGACCCCGCGGCCCTCTTTCCAGGCGTCGAAACCCATGACGATGGATCCGATGTCGACCAGGCTGCGCATGGTGGGTGTCGGCACCCCGAACTGGCTTCCCACCGAGGCCCAGGCGGCCAGGCCGTAGGGGATGTCTTCGGTCAGCCAGCGGCTCTCCAGGGTCCCGGGCGCCTTCAGGCGGGTCAGCATCCAGCTTCCGTTGATGGCGGCCCACAGGTCGCCCCGGGGTCCGAAGCCGGCCTGGTGGAAGGCCTCCGCCACCGGGCAGAGTTCATAGCCCAAGGCTTCGGCCACCGCGCGGCGCTCCTCATCCACCTGCTGAATGACCTTGACCACCGAGGGCGTGACGCCCTCTTCATAGAAGTAGAAATCCCCCTTGGAGTACTCCACTCTGCCGGCATTGAGGAGCACGCCGGCGGGATGGACCACGGGATTCATGGCGGCCAGACCGCAAGCCATCACATCGGGATAGATCTGCATGCCGGGGAAGAGCGGCTCCAGCGCCTCTCGGACCCTGGAAGTTTCCGACGCCGGCAGCACGCCCACTCCCAGACCGCTTACCGTACCCCAAATGGTGGCCGTGTCGGGAGCCGTCTTGCGGCAGACATAAGGCGCGGTGTCCACCTCGGCCAGGGTGGCCCGGGCTCCACCCCGCCGGCGCAGGATGTGCGACCATTCCAGCGCCCCCAGGGTGCCCGGCATCAGCACCACGGTGTGGCGGGAGTCGAGGTGGGGTGCGCACACTTCCGCGAAGGGCTTGTGGGCGTAGGCCGGGACGATCAGGAGAACCAGTTCGGACGCCGCCAGGGCCTCCTCGATGTCGGTTGTCAGACACCGGATCCTGGCGGGACCCTCGCCGTGTGCTCCCAACAGGTGGATGATGCTTGCGTCTAGGACGGGATCCAGGCTGGCTTCAAACCCCTCGATCTCGAACAGGGTCACCTCGAACCCGCGCAGGGTGAGGCTGGCGGCGGTCGAGAAGGCGGTATTGCCTCCTCCCAGTATGGTGACGGACGTTTTTGGCATGGATCGGACCTCGCTTTCGATTGGCTTGGACGTGGCCGGCATCAGGCTCGGCACGCTCCTCAGGAAGCGTGGCCGTGTTCCCGCAGGAATTCGTCGATCAAACGCCGGGCGATGCTGGCGGGAGAGGGGAGCCCGGGCAGGTCGGGTGGACGGTACCAGCCGGCGTCCTCCAGCTCCTCCGGGTCCATGTTCAGCTCCCCTCCGGCGTATTCCGCCCGAAAGCCCAGCATCAACGAATTAGGGAAGGGCCAGGGCTGGCTGGCCACGTAACGGATGTCTCTGACCCGAAGGCCCACCTCTTCGGCGATTTCCCGTTCAACCGCCTCCTCCAGGGTTTCTCCCGGCTCGACGAAGCCGGCCAGAATGCTGTAGACGCCGGCGGGGAAGTGAGGAGAACGACTCAGCAGCAACTCCTCCCCCCGGGCGATGAGCACGATGACGGCCGGAGACAGGCGGGGGAAACTCTCCAGTCCGCAGCTCGGACAGGTCCGCGAGCGGTCCCGCTCGTGAGCAACCGTGGCCGCGCCGCACCGTCCGCAGAACTGGTGGTTCCGGTCCCAGTCCACGATCTGCTTGGCCCGGCCCGCCAGGGCGAAGAGCCGGTCTCCCAGGGAGGGGTAGAGGGCGCGCAGGTTGCCGAAGGCCATCCCGGAAGCGGGCCGGCTCTCCTGGTGCAATTCAGCCGAGAAACAGTGTCTGCCGTCCAGAACCCCCAGGTACTGACTCCGCAGGCAACGCAGGCTCAGGTCCCGGGGGTGGTGAAGCAGGGGAATGGAGGTGGAGCCGTTGCGGACCTGGACCAGGAGCAGTTCTCCACGGAAGGCGAACCACCAGGCGGGTGCCTGAAGGTCCTCGGGAGGAGTGACGGCAGGCAGGAATCGGTCAGGCATCGGCTTGAAGGAAATCCGGACGGTGACCCCCGAGTCCCTCAGTCGAGGGTCCAGCGGGCCTGTCGCAGCACGGCCAGATCCGGGCGGGAGGCCATCTCCAGGTGCCGCTGGACACGTTCCTGGGAAGGCGGTGTCTTGGGCACAGGGTTGTCCATCACTTCATACCAGGCCGTCAGCAGGGAGCCGTCGTTCAACTCGACCGTGGAGGGATAACCCAGGTCGCTGGAGATGCCGTCTCCGGAGATGGTGATGGCGCCGGACCAGGTGCGGCCGTGGTCCTCGCTGACGCGGGCCTGGTTTCCATAAGGGGGACGGCGATAACCGTAAGACATCACCAGGCGCCCGTCCCGCAGCTTAAGCAGGTGGGACGGCAGTCCCCACACCCCGAGGGCGCGTGGAACCGACCAGGTCTTCCCTCCGTCGGTGGATCGGCTCTGCAGCGTCTCCCTCTCGTTGGCGGTGTTGTGGTTGCGGATATGGGCGACCAGGGTTCCTTCGGTTGTTTCCACGCCATGCAGCTCGTGGTAGCCGTCCAGGTCGTCGCCCTCCCGGGTCGGGATTTCCGCCAGCCAGCGCCAGCTCTGGCCGTCGTCGGTGGACTCGCAGACCCCGATGCGCCCCTTGGATTGGCCGCTGGGGCCGTACCAGAAGATCTTGCCGGGGTAGAGCAGCCGTCCGTCGGAGAGCTGAATGGGGCCGTGGGGACTGTTGACCGGGCAGCGATAGGGAGCTGACCAGCTCCGGCCGCCGTCAGTGGAGCGGATCATCCAGCTGCCCAACTCGATCTCGCGCTCCGCGGGCGTGATGCGGCGGTGAATGGCCTGCCAGCGCTCCAGTTTCTCTCGGGTCCAGTGGGGTTTCCCCTGTGATTCCAGCTCTTCGGCCCGGGCCAGGATGTCGGCATAGCCGATAGAGGTGAAGGTGGTGACCAGCAGTGACCCCTCGGCGGTTTCCACCACGCCTGCATCCCGGTCGTCGATGGGCCCGTCGATCAACACCCGCGGAAAACTCCAGTGCCGCCCCTCGTCCCGGGAGCGCATCAGCTCCACCCGGCCGAAGGGGCAGACATGGGATTCCCGGCCGCCCGAGCACACCAGCAGCAGTTCGCCGTTGCGGCGCCTGGCCAGGGTGGGCCAGCCGTGATAGAGCCGGGGTTGCATGCTGATCACCCGCTTGGAGTGAACGCGGGCGCCGGCAAAAACCGCCGACGGGGCGCCGTAGGCCAGTCCGACAGCCAGAGCGCCCATCCCCTGAAGTATTTGCCGGCGGGTGGCTGTGCCGTGCATGGTTGTCCTCCATCATTTGTGGGGTTGGGGTTAGCAGTATAGGCCCAAGCCACGGGCGCATCAAGCCCGTGGCGCCGATTTGGACTCTAGCCCGCATTTCTCACCAGGTCGCTGGATTCATGATGAAAGGCCATTTATTTTCAGAAACTTGGTGGTCCGATGGGGACGCCTTGCGGTGACACACGGCGCTGGGCGCGCCCTGGCTGGTCCTTTTCCCCTCAGCGCATCCATGCTCGCTCGACCGTAGTGACCGCTACGCTCTTCGCTCCCGAGCACGCGCTGAGGGGAAAATGCCTGCGCCATGATCACGCCCCCTGGTAAGAAATGCGGGCTAGCCAAACCCGCCTTGAGACCGCTGGTCGCCACCGGGAACGGGGTTCGCCGGCAGGCTCGGTCGACCGGAATCCCTATTCGTAGGAAAGTGCCTTGACGGGATCGCTGCCCGCCGCCTTGAGGGCCGGATAGAGCCCTCCGATAATCCCGCTGGCGGAGACGAAGAGGACCGTGAGCGCTACCCAGAGAGGTGGTATCAGGAGTATCTGAGCGGGATAGAGGTACCGGAGGACCTGCAGGCCCAGGAAGGTCAGCAGGAATCCGGCCAGAAGGCCGGTCAGGCAGAGCACCACTATTTCCATCATCACCAGGTTGACGATGTAGCCCTTGCGGGCTCCCAGGGATTTCAGGATGCCGATTTCCCTGGTTCGTTCGGCGATGGTGGTATACATGGACAGGAAGCAGGCAAAGGAGCCGATGGAAATGGCCACGCCGACGACCCCGGTCAGGAACGTGCCGTAAGCGGGAGGTCGACCGTTTCTCAGCAGGGAGACCCACTCCCGCATGGAGGTGACGTTGATGTTGGGAACCAGGTCTCGCATCTGGGCCATGGCTGCCTGCAACTGCTCGGAATCGTAGAGCTTGGCCAGAAAGGTGGAGGCCTGACCGGCCTTGTCCGTGATGGTTTGCAGGCTCCTGATGGGAACGTAGACTCGGCCCCCGATGCCGTTACGGTAGATGCCCACCACCTGGAACGACTGGCCCTTCAGGTCGAAGCGATCGCCCACGGCCAGGCCGTTCGATCTGGCGTGCAGGTCGTCGACGATGGCTTCCCGCGATTCCGGCCCGCTGAAGCCGCGGCCCTCCAGGAATTCCAGGTTGCCGGCCACGGCCTCGAAGCTCGGCAGGTCGATGCCGTAGACGGTCCTCCAGCCTCCCTTCAGTTGAGCCAGGTAGAGAATGGGCGTCACCGACCGTACCGAATCCAGCCGGGCCAGGGTCTCGGCCACGGCCTCGGGGATGATGGTGCTGCCGGTGGTAAAGAAGAGCGGGGGCGCATTGGCCGGCCGAACGATTACATCGGCGCCGATGTTCTTCTGGCGGTCGGCGTTGTCTTCAATCATGCCGTTGGAGACACCGATCACCAACAGGATCAGCATGACTTCGAGGCTGATGGCCAGAACGCTGACGAAGGCCCGGACGGGGCGGTGTATGACGTTGGTGAAGACTAATTTATGGGCTGTCATCAATCGGCGGTGGGGGTTGGCCCTGTCCTCGAGGTGGGCTGGACCGGAAAAAGGGCCGTTGGAACGCGCCTGCCGGTCCCATGCATTTTAGCATGATTTTCCATGCACCAGGGTCCTTCGGGCCCTTCAGACCCGCAAGTCCGGGAGGCTTGGCAAGGGAATGGGTTAAGGAATCGGGCGCGGGCCGATGCGATTGCGGACTAACCCAACCCCCGTGACCGGCCATCGAGCTGCCTGAGCTTTTCCACCACGGAGCGCGGGGCTTCCACTTCCAGCAGGACCTGGCTGTCTCGAACCTCCCGGCGAACCAGCCGGCCCTGGGCATGGATCTGAGCCAGCAGTTCCCCCTGCCGGGCCTCTACGCGAAAGCTCGCCCGGACCAGTGGATCCCCGGAAATGGACTCGTCGATCCTCTCCAGAAGCCTGGAGATCCCCTGGCGTCGCAGCGCCGATACCTTCAGGACGTTGTCCCCCGGGGGAAGCCGGGGCGGTTGCTCCAGCAGGTCGGCCTTGTTGTAGACCTCCAGGGTCGCCTTGCCCGAATCCCCCAGCTCCTCCAGCACCTTGAGCACCGAGGATCGCTGGTGTTCGGCGCGGGGGCTGGAGCAATCGATCACATGCAGCAACAGTT
Source organism: Acidobacteriota bacterium (assembly GCA_028875575.1). Classification (NCBI taxonomy): domain Bacteria; kingdom Pseudomonadati; phylum Acidobacteriota; species Acidobacteriota bacterium. The sequence continues at coordinate 52,526 of JAPPDF010000080.1, read as the reverse complement.
GCGCTTCCCCGATTTCCTCCAGGGTGGCCCGAAAGGCCGAGACCAGGGTGGCGGGAAGCTTGCTGATGAAACCGACCGTGTCGGATAGGATCACTTCCCGCTTGGAAGGCAGCCGGATGCGGCGCAGCAGGGGATCCAGAGTGGCGAAGAGCTGGCGGGAGGCCAGGGTGTCCGATCGGGTCAGGGCATTGAAGAGGGTGGATTTGCCGGCATTGGTGTATCCGACCAGCGAGACGGTGGGAACGGGAACGGATTGGCGAAAGGAGCGGTGCAGCTGCCGGTGCGCCCTCACCCGCTGGAGATCGCGTTTGATCTTGTGAATTCTCTGGTGGATCTTGCGTTGATCCGTCTCCAGCTTGGTCTCACCCGGCCCGCGCGTCCCGATTCCTCCTCCCAGACGGGACAGTTCCACTCCCCGTCCTCCCAATCGAGGCAGCCAGTAGTCGAGCTGGGCCAGCTCCACCTGCAGCTTTCCCTCCCGGGTTCGCGCACGGCTGGCGAAGATGTCCAGGATGAGCTGGGTTCGATCGACCACCTTGCAGTCGAGCGCGCGCTCGATGTTTCGTTGCTGAGCCGGAGAAAGGTTGTCGTCGAAGATCACGGTGTCGGCCCGGTGCCGATCCAGCAGTCCTTTCAGACTCTCCACCTTGCCCTTGCCGATCAGATAGCCTGGATCGTAGCGGGACCGTTGCTGAAGCAGGCGCGCAGCCACCCTGGCTCGGGCGGCGGAAGCCAGGGCCGCCAGCTCATCCAGCGATTCCTCCAGGCTCAGCCCGGCTCCTCTGCCGGCAGCCGGACTGACGGGTCGCTTCAGCTCGCATCCCACCAGTATGACGTTTTCCCTGTCCGGGGCGGCGACATCCATTTCAGTTCGAAGGCTCCGGTTCGGAGTCCTGTGCTGCCGGTGAGGGCGGTTCGGAAGGCGACGAGGGTGGGGCCGAAGCGGCGGGGGCCGATTTGGATGTCACAACGGTCGAGATGGCGTGTTTGAAGATCAGTTGGTCCCGTTGGGCGGATTCCAGAATGACCGCGTACTTGTCGAAGCTTTTGATTCGGCCGGTCAACTTGACTCCGCTTGTCAGAAAGACGGTTACGGGCAGCTTCTCCCTGCGAAGACGGTTGAGAAAGACATCCTGAATATTGTGCGGTTGCTTTTCCATGGATCTCCTGATTCTCCTGAATACCCGTCGGGTTCGGGTCCGGTGGGGCAAAGCAGCCCCGGAGCCCCCTAGGGGGCGGACAAGAGCGCCGGACGGGTCGACGAGCCCGATTGCCTACTTGTCCCAGCCTGGATGAAATCCGCCACGCAAGCTTCAACATTGGACCCGAGGGAATCTTCATCCCCGAATCCCGGAAACCAGATCACCTTTTCTTCCTTTCGAAACCAGGTCAACTGTCGTTTGGCGTAGTTCCGTGTGGCCTGTTTGGTAGCGTCAGCGGCTGTCTGCAGGGAAATCTCTCCCTGCAGAAACTGCACCACCTGGAGGTATCCGAGCGATTGGAGAGGCTTGCAGCCGGGAGAATAGCCCCTGGCCAGGATGGAGCGGGCCTCCTCCACCAATCCGCCGGCAAACATGCGGTCGACGCGCTCTTCGATTCTGCGGTAGAGCCGGTCCCGCGACGGGTCGAGCCCGATCCTCAGCAGCCGGAACCCCTTCAATTTCTCAGCGCCGTCTCGAAAGTGAAGCGAGATGGGCTTGGCGGTCAGAAAATAGACTTCCAGGGCGCGTATGATCTTGTGCTGGTCCCTGGCTGATATGCGCCGGGCCGACTCCGGGTCCACTCTCGCCAGCAGGCGGTGGAGGTGGGCGTCCCCCTTGCGACGGGCCTGCTGTTGCAAGCGCCCCCTCAGCGATTCACAGCGGGAGGGGCCGTCGAAGAGACCGTTCAGCAGTGCGCGCAGGTAGAGCCCGGTGCCCCCCGCCACCAGAGGCAGGTTTCCCCGCTGTCCGATTTCCGACAAGACCCTGCGGCCCAGAGCCATGTACTGGCCGGCGGTGAATTCCTGGTCGGGATTGAGAAAGTCGATCAGGTGGTGAGGGATGCCGGCCTGCTCGGGCTTGAGTACCTTGGAGGTGCCGATGTCCAGAAACCGGTAGACCTGCACCGAGTCGCAACCGACGATCTCACCCCGGAATCGTCTGGCAAGCCGGAGCGCCAGGTTGGATTTTCCGCTTGCGGTCGGTCCCAGAACAGCGATGAGGGGTGGATTCGTCAAGACCAGAGCCAGATACGAAGGGCCAGGTAGGCAAACAGGAGCGTCGCCAGGATGCAGAGCCCCAACAGTTGCACTCGCGACGGCCTCATGACCCGATTCCTGCCCGGAACTGGGAAAAAATCTACTCCATCCCGGTTCCAATGTAAACAGAGGGATGTCGGAGGGATACGGCTGACCTCAAGCTCGGACCTCGCTGCCCCTACCTTATTCCGACCCGAACTGATGATTCATGCTAACCTTGATTTGGAACGGGTTGGGAACAGCCTTACGGCGCCGGAAGGTCACCAGCTTCACCCTCGATTCAGGAAACCGGCAACAACTGGGAAATGACCGCGATTGTGCGCGCCCGGGTCGCCGGCTGGTTTGCCTTCGTCCGGTCCGTTCAGCGCCCCCCGGTTCATCGCGGGCAGTCATGCCCCGAGACAGGACACCAGGCCTGCCATGAGCAAACGGACCAAAGTCTATGGGTTCCTGATCCTGCTGGTGGTGTTGGCGGCCGCCGGGTATTTTCTCAGGCAAAAGCCGGAAAACCCGACCGCTTCCCCTAAAGGATCTCCTTCAGCCACCGGCGGCCGCGATAACGGCGCTGCGGCTGCCCCGGTGGAACTGGCCCAGGCCAGACGGGACCGGATCACCCACCACCTCTCCTCCACTTCCAATCTGAGGCCGCTGAGAGAAGTCGAGGTCAAGGCGCAAACCGAGGGAATCGTCCAGAGCCTGCTGGTGGAAGAGGGGGACCTCGTCAGGCAAGGGCAGCTCCTGGGGCGCCTGGATGACCGTTCTCTCCGGATCCAGTTGGAGTTGGCCCGGGAAAAACTGGCCCAGGCCAAATTGCAGTTGGAAAAGGCCCGCATCCGACGGGAGAAGGCCAAGGTACAGATCGCCAACACCGAGAACGAGCGCCAGCGCCTGCAGGAAGCCTACGAGGAGCAGCTCATCAGCGAGCGGGAGTACGACCAGGTGAGGTATCAACTGGACGAGCTGGGGCACGACGAGCGGGTCTCGGCCTCGGAGACCCGGGAGCTTGTCCACCGCGTGCAGGAGCTGGAGGCGGAGATCCGCAAATCCGAACTCGAGATCTCCCATACCCGGATCACGGCTCCTTTTGGAGGGCGGATCACCGAACGCACCATGGAGTTGGGCAAGAGTATTCGCAGCGCCGACAAGCTGTTCAAGCTGGGAGCCTTCTCTCCTCTGTATGCCGACGTCTTCCTGTCGGAGCGGGAGGCACGCCGGGTCCGCCCCGGACAGACGGCCTCGGTGCGCCTGGGTGCGGATGAGGATGTCGAGGGTGTGGGACGCGTGGTGCGGGTCAGTCCGGTGGTCGATACCTCCAGTGGTACTGTAAAGGTCACGGTGGAACTCACTCCCGCAACCGAGGGATTCATGCCGGGCGGGTTTGTCAGGGTGGCCATTCAGACCGACGTGCGCCCCGATGCCATCCTGGTTCCCAAGCGGGCCGTGTTGGAACGGGACGGGGAGACCTTCGTCTTTCTGGCCGACAACGGCGTGGCCCGGCGAGTGCCCGTGCAACTGGGCTATGAAGAGGATGGAAGTATCGAAATCTTGAAGGGGATTTCTGCCGGGGATCGAGTGGTGGTCGCCGGACAGGGCGCTTTGGAGGACGGGTCCGAGATCAAGAGGGTCGGGGAAGATTCCTCAAACGGCCTGGCGGAAGGAACCACCTGAAACCTGCGCCGTACCCGGCGGCGGATGGTCGCGGGGGACCTGCCCTTGGCGCTTGCCGGATGGCCGCCGGCAGTTCCCGGCTTCGGTTGCTCCCTGCAAGTCCGGCTTGCCCGGCGGACGACCCGCCCCTGGAATCGCCACAGCCCGTCATCCCGACTCGCGCCCCGCCGGAATGCCCCCGCTCCTGGTCCCGAGCCCGGTTCCGATCCTCTAGCCAGCTCTTCCTGAACCATGATCCAACTTGCCATACGGCGTCCCGTCACCGTCTGCATGTTTGTGGTGGCAGTGGCTCTTTTCGGTCTTGTCTCCCTGCAGCGGATGGCCCTCAACCTGCTGCCGGAAATCGCCTATCCCGCCCTCACCATCCTGACCGACTACGAGGACGCGGCTCCCGAAGAGATCGAAAATCTGATCACCCGTCCCATCGAGGAGGTGGTCGGGGTGGTGGGAGGCCTGACCCGGGTGGAGTCGGTGTCGCGTTCGGGTCAGTCCGAGGTCGTTCTGGAGTTCACCTGGCGGACCAACATGGATGTGGCCACCCTGGAAGTCAGGGAAAAGCTGGATCTGCTGCAGTTGCCACGGGACGTGGAGCGACCGGTGCTGTTGCGCTTCGATCCTTCCTACGATCCCGTCATGCGCCTGCAGTTCTGGGGCGAGGCCAGCCTCAGCCGCCTGCGCTATCTGGCCGACGAGGAGTTGAAGAAGAGCCTGGAGTCCACCGAAGGCGTGGCGGCCATCAAGGTGGTGGGCGGCCTGGAGGAGCAGATTCGCATTGAAATCGACGAGAAGCGGTTGGCCGAGCTGAGGATCCCCATTACCGAAGTGACCCAGGTGCTCACCCGGGAGAACCTGAACCAGGCTTCCGGAAGCCTGTATGACCTGGATGCCAACTACATGGTTCGCATGTTGAACCAGTTTCGCTCGGTGGAAGAGATCGAACGGATCATCCTGCGGGATTCGGACGGCAGAAGGGTGGTTCTGGGCGAGGTCGCCGAGGTCTGGCGGGGTTCCAAGGACCGGGAGGTGATTGCCCGCATCGACGGCCGCGAGAGCGTGGAGCTGGCGGTCTACAAGGAGGGCGACGCCAATACGGTGATGGTGGCCCGGGCGGTGGAGGCCAAGCTGGAGAAGCTTCGCAAGGACGGGGTCCTTTCGGGCAGCCTCCAGGTGCGCACCGTTTTCAATCAGGCCCGATTCATCGAGCAGGCCGTGGACAACGTGCTCTGGTCGGCGGTGCTGGGAGCGGTGCTGGCCACCCTGGTCCTCTACCTGTTCCTGCGCCACCTGAGAAGCACCCTGCTGGTGGCTTTCTCAATTCCCATTTCCGTCCTGGCCACCTTCGCCCTGATGTACCAGATGGACGTGTCCCTGAATATCATGTCGCTGGGCGGGATCGCCCTGGGGGTGGGCATGCTGGTGGACAACTCCATCGTGGTTCTGGAGGCGGTGCACCGCCAGGACCGCTCCCGTACCACCCTGCCGGAAGCCGTCTACCGGGGGACTCGCGAAGTCGGAACCGCGGTCACGGCGTCCACGCTCACCACCTTGGCCGTCTTCCTGCCCCTGGTCTTTGTGGAGGGCATTGCGGGGCAGTTGTTCAAGGACCAGGCCCTGACCATTATCTTTTCCCTTTCGGCCTCGCTCCTGGTGGCGTTGACCTTCATTCCCATGGTGCTGGCGCTACAGGTCCAGCCGCCTCCTCCGGCATCCGGCAAGGCCCTTCCGGATGCCGAGCCAAAGACCCTCGCCCCCGGGGCCATGGGAGCCGCCGGACGCGTCCTCGCCTTTTCCCGCAAAGCCCTTCGGCGGACGATGGCCTTTCTGTTCGTGGACCTCCTGACCGTGGTGCTGGCAGACCTCCGCGCCGGTCTGCATTGGCTGGGCCGAGGCCTGCTGCGCCTGCTGGCCCCGGTCCTGAATGGCTTCGAGGCGGTCCTGGAGGTAGTGAGGGGGCGTTACCCCGTTTGGCTCGAGTCGGTGCTCGACCACAAGGGAAGGGTACTGGCGGCAACCGGGCTGCTGCTCGCCCTGGCCATAGCAGCCTCGTTCCGGCTGGGAGCCGAATTGATCCCGCCCATGACCCAGGGAGAGTTCGCCTTCGAAATCCGCTTGCCGGAGGGCACGCCGCTGGCGAGGACGGATCGACTCCTGGGTGAGGTCGAAAGGCAGGTGGCGGAACTCGAGGGGGTTGAAACGGTCTTCTCCAGCGCAGGGGGCAGCAACCAGAACCAGTTCGCCCGGCAACTCGAGGAGGAGCACGTCGGCCAGCTTCACGTGGTCATGGAGGATCGTCGGGACAGGCAGGCGGAGTTCGAGGTCATCGAGTACCTGCGCGGCCGGCTGAGCCAATACCCGGAGGTGACCTATGCCTTTCGGCGGCCCACCCTGTTCAGCTTCACCACCCCGATCGAAGTGGAGATTTACGGTTACGACCTGGGCGAGCTGCAGGCAGCCGCCGGCCAGGTGGCCGCGCGCATGGAGGGGATTACCGGGCTCAAGGATGTCAAGACCTCGACCCGCATGGGGAATCCGGAGATCCAGGTGCGTTTCGATCGGGAGCGGCTGGCCCGCCTGAATCTGGACGAAAATTCGATTGCCGACATCCTGAGAAACAAGATTCGCGGGGATGTGGCCTCCCGCTACCGCGAAGAGGACAAGCAGATCGACATTCTGGTCCGGGCGGCCGAATCGGACCGTGACGCCATCCAGGATCTGAGGGAACTGGTGATCAACATGGGAACGCGGGCCTTTTCAGGCACAGGCGGCCAAACGAACTCGGGGGCGGCTTCCGGTGACGGCTCCTCCGGCGGGTCCGGGTCCGGCGCCGAGGGGACAACGGCTCAGAACGCCGAGTCGGACTCCGAGGCCGCTGCCACCGTGCCCATTCGCTTGAACTCGGTGGCGGACATCGACATCGGCAGGGGGCCGGGGGAGGTGAGGCGTATCGGTTCCCAGCGGGCGGCGGTGGTGTCGGCCAACCTGAGCGGTTTGGATCTCAACCGGGCCTCCCGGTCGATCCAGGCCGAGCTCGAGGACCTTGGCGGGCGGCTTCCGGCAACGGTCAGCCTGTCTTTGGCCGGACAGAACCGGGAGCTGGAGACCTCCTATCGGAGCTTGCTCATGGCGCTGGCCCTGGCCGTTTTTCTGGTTTACCTGGTGATGGCCTCCCAGTTCGAATCCTTCCTCCATCCTCTTATCATCATGTTCACGGTTCCTCTGGGTCTGATCGGGGTGGTCCTGGCCCTGGCGGTGACGGGCACCGAGCTCAGCGTTGTGGTGCTGCTGGGCTTGATTATCCTGTCGGGGATCATGGTCAACAACGCCATACTCCTGGTGGACTACACCAACAAGCTCCGGCGGGCCGGACGCGCCAGGCGGGCTTCCCTGCTGCAGGCCGGCCAGGTCAGGCTTCGGCCCATCCTGATGACCACACTCACCACAGTCCTGGGGCTGATCCCCATGGCCCTCGGCTGGGGAGAGGGGGCTGAGATTCGGGCCCCCATGGCCATCGCGGTCATGGGAGGATTGCTGTTTTCGGCGCTGTTGACGCTTTTCTTCATTCCGGCGGTCTACGAGCTGGTCGATCGAGGGAGACTGCGTGGTGAAGCCGCTGCCGCCATCGGCAGCGGGACGGTGGTGGATTGAACGGGGGCCACGTCCCCTATTCACGGGAGCCCAGTTGAGGAGATAAAGAATGGCCGTCAAGGAGCCTGAAGGGTCGGACCGTTCCACCGGAGGGACCTCCGGGTCCGGATTCGGACTGGCGGATTTTTCCATTCGCTACCCGGTGACCGTCCTGATGCTGTGCCTCTGCCTGCTGGTTCTGGGGGGTATCTCCCTCACCCGGATCCCGTTGGTGCTGACTCCCGATATCGACTTTCCCGGCGTCTTCGTGCATGTCCCATACACCAATGCCACTCCGGGCCAGGTGCAGGAGTCGATCACCCGTCCGCTGGAGGAGGTGCTGGCGACCATTCCCGACGTTCAGCGGATGGTGGCCCAGTCCTCCGCCAATGTGTCCATGATCCAGATGTTTTTCGGATGGGACAGCAACGTGGATTGGCTGCGGTCGGAAGTTCGCGACAGGGTGGAGCAGGTGCGTTCCGAGCTTCCGGACGACGTGGAACAAATTCTGGTGAACAATTTCAGCACCACCGACTTTCCCATCATCAGGGGCCAGATTTCCTCCGGGCGCGACCTTCGCGGCTCCTTCGATTTCCTGGATGCCAGGATCCGAACCCCTCTGGAGCGCCTCCCTGGAGTGGCCGAAGCCGATATCAGCGGGGCCGGCCGCCAGGAGGTCAACATCTATCTTCGGCTGGACGACATCAAGCGCTATCGGATCGACGTGGCCCAGATGTTCCAGCGCATGGACGGCTCCAACATCAACCTCTCCCTGGGTCGAATGCAGGACGGCGCCACCCGCTACGGGACCATGGCCCGGGGCACCCTGACCTCCCTGGAGCAGATTGCCGACTTTCCGGTCAATCAGCGGGGGCTACGGCTGCGAGAGGTGGCCGACATCTATTTCGGCAGTCGTCCCGTCAACTCGGGCAAGCACCTGAACGGAGGACCGGCGGTCGAGCTGCAGATCCGCAAGACCTCCGAGGCCAACACGGTGGAAACGGTCAACGGGGTCATGGCCGTGCTGGACCGGTTGCGCGGGGACCCGGCCCTGGAAGGCATCGAGGTCCAGGTCTGGCACAACGCCGGAAAGGAAATCATCCGGGCGCTTTCGGGGCTGCTGAACGCGGGCACGCTGGGAGCCCTGCTGGCCATGGGGGTCCTCTACCTGTTCCTGAGGCGGGTGGGAGCGACGCTGACCATCGGCTTCGCCATTCCTTTTTCCATCGTGGCCACCATCGGGTTCCTCTACCTCTTCGGCAAGACCCTCAATGTTCTTTCCATGATGGGACTGATGTTGGCCGCCGGGATGCTGGTGGATAACGCCGTGGTGGTGCTGGAGTCCATCTATCAGTGGCTGGAGAAGGGCTACGACCGGGTGACGGCCGCCAGCCGTGGAACCCGGGCGGTAGCCATGGCGGTGCTGGCGGCCACGCTGACCTCCATCATCATCTTTGTGCCCCTGGTGTTCGGCAAGACCAGCGCTTACTCGATCTGGTTGGGCGACGTGGGGGCCTCCATCATGATCGCCCTGCTGTGTTCCCTGGTTATTTCGCTGACGCTCATTCCGCTGGGGGCCGCCAGGTTTTTCAAGGGCCGGTATCCGCGGAGTGCCAGCCAGGTTTCCCCGGCTGCTTCCGTCAGTGGGGGCGGGGAACCATCGCCCCGAGGAGAGGATGCTGCGCCGCCGGTTTCCGGACGGACAAAGCCGGGATGGGGCGAGCTAGCGGTGGAACACTACCTGCGGTTGATGAGCTGGCCTTTGCGGCATCGCTTTCTGGTGGGTTTGTGCATCGTGCCCTTGGTGGTTGGCGGTTCGCTGATGGCCCTCCTTCATTGGGTTCCCGACAGCTCGCCGGAGGCCCGGGACCTGCAGAACCTGGATATTCGCTACGACTTCACCGAGAACTACCACTACGCCAAGATCGAGAGAGACTTCCTGGGGCCTGTCGAAGACTTCCTGATGGCCCACCGGGAACCCTTCAAGATCAGAAACGTCTCCAGCAGCTTCAGCAACAACAGCGCCTCCACCCAGGTCTATTTCGACAACGAGAAGTTGACCCTGGAGGAGTTGATCGATATCCGCGGGGAGATCCGGGACCGGCTGCCGGTAATTCCGGGCGCCGAGATCGAGCTGGGGCGGCAGGCGGGGGCCGAGTCCCAGACCTTTGTCAGCGTCAACATGTACGGGGACGACAACGTCCGACTGCAGGCGCTGGCCCGGGAGGCCAGGCGCCGGCTGATGGACCGGGGGGACTTCAACGAAATCCGGGCCGGGAACGAACGTGCCCGCGAGGAAGTCCAGATTATCCTGAAACGGGACCTGGCCCGACGCTACGGGGTCTCACCCCAGTCGGTGGCTCGACTGCTGGGCATCGTCATCCGCGGCCGGGAGATCCGGGGATACCGCACGCCCGAGGGTGAAGTGGAGATCTGGTTGTGGCTGCAGCCCGGCGACCGGGAAGATCTGCAAGACCTGAAGTCGGTGGTGGTGGGAAACGGACCGGGGGGCCAGGAGATCGTGCTCTCCCAGGTGGCCGAATTCCGTCGCATCGATACGCCCTCCGTCATCCGCCGGGAGAACCGCCGCACCTATACAGAGATCGGCGTGAGCTATTCGGGCGGCAAGAAGGAGGAGGGGAAGAAACTGGTGGGCGAGGTGATGGACAGCCTGGACTACCCCGCCGGCTATGGATGGACCTTCGGGTTCTGGACCCAGCGGCAGGATCAGGACAACGTCGATTTCATTCTCAATCTGCTGCTGGCCTTCCTGATGGTCTACTTCGTGATGGCTTCCCTGTTCGAGTCCCTGGCCCACCCCTTCGCCATTATGTTCTCGCTGCCTTTCGCCCTGGTGGGCGTCACCTGGTTCCTTTTCCTGACCGGAACCCCTTTCAACATCATGTCCCAGATCGGCCTCATGGTTCTCCTGGGGATCGTGGTGAACAACGGCATCGTGCTCATCGCACACATCAACAACCTCAGGAGCCAGGGGTTGCCGCGCTCCGAGGCTATCCGGGCCGGGTGTCGAGAGCGGTTCCGCCCCATTCTCATGACGGCCGCCACCACCGTGGTGGGCCTCATTCCCCTGGCGCTCGGCACCACCGGAATGTTCGAGCTTCGCTATTTCCCGCTGGCCCGCACCGTCATGGGAGGCCTGATCTCCTCGACACTCCTCACCCTGGTGGTCCTGCCCGCCTACTACACGCTCTTCGACGACCTGGCCGCATGGCTCAAGCGCATCTGGTGGCAGTCGCGGCCGCAAGCGGCGGGGTAGCATCCGCTCACCAGAAGACCACGAAGGTCAGTACACATTCCACCGCCAGGGCCAGGAGGCTGAGCAGGGCCGGCAGGCGCTGGTCGTGGGCAGCACGCTTGGTGATCTCATCCTGAATCTGCCGTATCTTGAGTTGGCTGGAACGCAGCCAGGGGCTTTTCTCCTGGCGGCCGGTCAGGTCGAATACGCTGCTGCTCTCCCATCCGGCTACCAGGGAGACCACCACCATGGTCCCGGCCGTCACCAGCATGCTGAAGGGATAGGCGGCGTAGGTGCCCATCATGGCCGGCGGCAACAGCACCCAACCCGTCTGATCCACTACCAGGGGCGCCGCCAGGCGCAACATGCCGTAGCAGGCGCCCGCCAGAAGGCCGATCAGGCCGCTGGATCGGTGGACCCGGGTGAAGCTCCCCATGAGGTAGATGGTCAGCAGGGGAATTACAAAGGCGCTGGTCAAGTCGAGATAGTAGAGGACCATGCCGCCCCTCAGCAGACCGGGGACATAGAGAAAGGAGACGCCGATTACCGCCGGGGTCAGCCACTGGCTGATCCGAAGGTAGTGCCGGTCGTCCCGCCCCGGAACCAGCAAGCGCGCATAGACGTCGCGGGTGAGCAGGGCCGAAAGCGCCGAGCCGATGGAGTCGTAGGTCGACAGGGAAGCCGCCAGGATGCCGGCGACCACGATGCCTTTCAGTCCCACCGTCTCGATCTGGCTGACCAGCAGGGGATAGATGGCGTCCTGGCGCCCGTCGGGCAGGGCGCTCTGCACCGGGTAGAGGGCCCTGCCCATCACGCCCATGGAAAGATTGAAGAAGGTCATCACCATGGTGACGGAGCTGGCTGCAAACACGGACATCTTCAGGTCCCATTCGCTGCGGGCGGCGAACATCCTCATCACCTGGGTGTGGTTGACGATGGCATAGGCCATCCCCATGATCATCAAAGCCAGGGTCACCAGCCAGCCGGGAGTGTGGTGACGGATGGTTTCCGCGGCCGGGTCGTAGATGCCGCCCAGGCCGAGCTTGCGCTCGATTTCCACGGAAGACTTGCCGGCAACCGTCTCGGTCTGGACGTCTTCGTGGCCGATATGCAGTAGCCGGGCGGCCACGGCCGGATCGTGGTCGTTGAGGCGCCGCTCCAGACCCTCCCAGCCTCCCACCTGTCCCCACACCAGGAACCAGATGATGAGGCCGGCAGCGGTCATGACCAGGAACTGCAGGCTGTCGGTCATGGCCACCGACCGCAGCCCTCCGAAAGCCGTGTAGATGGCGGCCAGGGCGGCGATCACACCCACCACCGTCCAGGCGGCCGCATCCGAGAGGCCGCACACGATCGAAAGGGTCAGGAACAGGGTGGTGGCGATGATTCCCAGCACCAGCGTCCGGTACTGCACCTGGACGAAGGCACAGATGACCCGAACCGGGGTTCCGTAGCGTGCCTCCAGGTATTCGGCGTTGGTGTAGAGCCCTGCCCGGTACATGGGCAGGCAGATGAAAAAGGCGGCCAGGGTCCAACCCAGCACCGACCCCACCCAGTTGGTGGCGAAGTAGCTGAATCCCAGCACGTAGGTGCCGCCGGCATCGGCCACCAGGTCGCTGGAGTCGATGGCGGTGGCATACATGGAGAAACCCACCAGCCACCAGGGAAGGCTGCGTCCCGCCAGGAACCAATCGGCGCTGGTGCGCACCCCCCGGCTCAGGTAGAAGCCGTAGAGGATGATGGCTCCGTTGAGCGCAACTGCCAGCGTCCAGTCCCAAGGGCTCATGATCGCTACCTTTTGTGAGGAACGCCTCGAGTAGCCGATTCTCGGTTTTGGGGTCAACCGGCAGACGTTCCCAAGCGCCCGACCATTCTGCAAGAGAACGGCCGCCAACTCAAGGACACTAGGGTCTTGGCGTGGATGGGCCCACATGGGAAGAAGCCGTAACTCCCTATGGTATGCTGTGCCCATTTTGAGCTGCCGTGCGGGTTTGCCCCGGCATTCGCCCGCAGGCCCGCTCCCCTGAGGAGACAATTCATGAAACTGGCGACATTGAGGAAGGACAACGGCAGTTGTGTGGCGGCGATCATCCAGGATGGGAACAAGCTGATCGACCTCCAGCAGGCAGCCAAGGAGGCGGGATTTCCCACCGAGCTTTTCCGAGACATGATCGATTTTCTGGAGAGCGGGGCCGAGGGAATGTCGCTGGCCGGCAGGCTGATCGATCACGGGCTGGCCGAGGGGCGGGGAAGGGCGTTCCGGATGGAGGAGCTGCTGGCCCCGGTGCCCTGTCCGCGAAAGCTCTTCTGCCTGGCCGGCAACTACCTGGAGCACATCGAGGAGGGAGGTGGACGGGCGGCTCCCCAGGACAAGGAGACCCCCCGGATCTTCATGAAGCCCCCCTCCAGCACCGTGGTGGGGCCGGGTGGGGACATCCGCATTTCGCCGGTGTGCCGGGCCATCGACTGGGAAGGGGAGCTGGGTGTGGTCATGGGGCGCCGGGTCAAGGCGGTCAAGGCTGACCGGGCCCTCGACACCGTGGCCGGCTACACCATCGTGAACGACGTCTCTAACGGAACTGCCGTCAGGCAGCCCGCCGCGATTCCGATCAGCAGCGACCAGGGA
>JAPPDF010000080.1:0-39103 GCA_028875575.1 Acidobacteriota bacterium | reverse complement strand
GGTCCGAGGACTCCTTCTTCGACTGGCTCAACGGCAAGTGGTACGACACCTTCGCCCCCATGGGGCCCTGGCTGGTCACCACCGAAGACATCCCCGACCCCCAGGCGCTGCAGCTCAGCACCTACGTCAACCAGGAACGCAAGCAGCACTGCAGCACCGCACAGATGATCTTCCCGGTAGCCGTGATCATCGAATATCTGTCCGCCATGGTGACCCTGGAGCCCGGGGATGTCATCAGCACCGGCACGGTGGCCGGCGTGGGAGCCGTCAGCGGGCAGTACCTGCGGGCGGGGGATCAAGTCAGGGTGGAGATCAGCGGAATCGGACAGCTCGACAACCAGGTGGTGGAAAGCCCGGTCTAGTCGCCCGATTTCGCCGGCTGAGGCGTTATGGATGAGAAAAGAGTGATGCAGGAAGGGCGGGTTAACCCGACGATAGGGAGAGCAGTGATCACTCTTACAGCAAAACCTGGCTCGGCAACCGAACGCACGAGGCATTATCGACGAAGCCTGTTCTCCATACTGGTTTTCGGGCTGTTCCTATCGGCATGCGTGACATCGCGAACGAAGGCGATAGAGCCGCCCGCCGTTGCGGAATTCGCTTTCGAGCAGTACGAGGTCGTCACCGGCTCCGCGAAACGTCAGACCGTATTGCCGGGATTCCTTCTCGGTGGCGCCATCGCGGAACTTGCCGTGGTGAACATGGACGAGAATGGCGATCGTTGCCTGCGCATCTACGCATTCGGCGACGGCTCCTGGGCGCCGATGCTCGACGCAACGCTGCGTCCCGAAGTACTGTTCGTCGACGCGGCCAACATCGGCGGACGCGACCGTGTGATTACCTACGAGCCCGGCCGCCTGAACTGGTTCGATCCCGAATCGGTGACGGAACACCCGCTGGTGGCGGTAACTTCCAACTTCAACCCGCCCCGCAGAGGCGAAATCCCCCATGTAGACGTCACTCGGGACGTGAACGGCGACGGGCGCGACGACCTGGTCGTACCGCAAGTCGATGGCTTCTGGTTGTCTATCCAGATGAGCGGGGGCATGTTCGCCGATCCAGTGAAAATCGGCACCTCCACCAACACGGCTATGATCGCAGGACCCCACGGCGAATACCGATACACTCCCTGGGATCATGGCCGTATCCACGAAACGGACTACAACCGAGACGGCCGTAGCGACTTGGTGTTCTGGAACGAGGACCACTTCGAAGCTCATCTCCAGGATCGGCGTGGACTGTTTGACACGGCGGCCGAGACCTTTACGACCGATGTCGCTTTCGACTCCGACGACCTCAACTCGCTCACCGCGCCCTACAAGGCTCGACGCCCGAGTGCCAAGCACGATCCTGGCGGAAAGATGACGGAAAGGGTGCTGCACACGCTAGCCGATCTAAACGGCGACGGCATCGCCGACCTCGGGATTCTTTCTCTGGAGGGCGGGAGTCTTTGGAAAATGCACTCCAACTACGAGGTGCACTTTGGCACGCTTACACCCGATGCCAGCACCATTTTCGCGCCCAAGGTCAGCACCGTGGCGCCGTCGGACGGAATCCCGCTCCGGATCCTCTCCGGCCGCCGCGACCGACCCGGGATTCAGCAGCAAACCCTCGGCCACGACGGCCGGAATGTCATGATGTTTACAACCATGAGTGTGGGGGGCTTCAGCGTTGTCAGCAGGGTTTTGGGCGCGTTGGTCAGCCGTTCCGTGTCGCTGGATATCGAGTTTTTCCGTATGGAAGGTGGTATCTACCCGAACAAACCCAGCGCCGCCCGCAAAACCAGAATCTACGCTCTCGGCAAGTCCGGGGAAAGGTTCCTTCCAGCGGTGTTGATTGGGGATGTGAACGGCGACAGATACGCGGACTTGCTGGTGGGGAGGGGCCGCAATGAACTGCATGTCTTTCTTGGCGTGCCCGGGCCCGAACTGTTCACCCGGCGGCATCAAACAGTGGCGGTCGCGATGCCCAGCGACGAGTACACTTGGCTGGTGGATCTCAACAAGGACGGCAAGCAGGACATCCTCATGCATCACCCATCCACCACCGAGCCGCATCGGGTGACGATGTTGATCGCCCGATGAGCAAAATCGGTGGTTTATTGGTACTAAGCCCGGGATGCCAGTCGGTTCTCATCATCCGGGCAGGTCAACTTACTGTCTGCAATGGGTGCTGGAGAAGAAGATCGTGCATGTGCCTCTAGACGATAAACTCAACGCCTTCTGCCAGGACAGCCGGGCCTTTCTGCAGGGGGCCGGCGAGGGTCCCTTGGCCGGGCTGACTTTCGCCGCCAAGGACATCTTCGACGTCGAGGGTCATGTGACCGGTGGGGGCAATCCCGACTGGAAGGCCAGTCAGCCGGTCGCTCAAGCCACCGCCTGGGCGGTGGAGGTCCTGGTCGGCGCCGGCGCCACCATGGTGGGGAAGACCCATACCGACGAGTTGACCCGGGGCATTCTGGGCGTCAACGCCCACTACGGAACCCCCCTGAACCCCCAAGCCCCCGGGCGCGTTCCCGGGGGCTCCTCCAGCGGCTCGGCGGCTGCCGTGGCGGGCGGCCTGGTCGATTTCTCCCTGGGCTCCGACACCGGCGGCTCGGTGCGGATACCGGCCTCATTCTGCGGACTCTACGGGTTGCGCCCCACCCACGGGCGCATTTCCCTGGACGGAATGCTGCTGCAGGCACCCAGCTACGACACCGCCGGTTGGTTCGCGCGGGACCCCGGCCTGTTTGCCCGGGTAGGGTCGGTGCTGCTGCAGACCCGGATCGGGCCGGGCCGGCCGCGCCGCCTGGTGGTGGCGGAGGATGCCTTTGAGGTGGCTGACCCGTCGGTCCGGGAGGCCCTCGAGCCCGTGGTGGAGCGCCTGGGGGCCTTGATCGGCCTCTCCAGGCGAGAGCGGTTGGCCCCCACCAGCCTCTCGGACTGGGCCGCTGGCCAGCGGGTACGGGCAAGCAGCGAAGCTTGGGAAGTGGTCAGGGAATGGATCGACCGCATCAACCCCAGGATGAGCTTTCATGTGGCCGAGAGTTGCCTGGCCGGCAGGAGCGTGACACCCGAGGAGGTGGCCACCGCCCTGGCGGATCGGCAAAAGGTGATGGCCCGCATGAAAACCCTGCTGGCCGGGGATACGGTGGTCTGTCTGCCCACGGCCCCCACACCGCCTCCGCCTCGAACGCAAACCATGTCCGAGCGGCGCCCCCTGACCTCGCGCATTGTCCAGCTTACCTGTACCGCAGGAACCATCGGCGCGCCCCAGATCAACCTGCCCTGGGCCGAAGTCGAGGGGCTGCCGGTAGGGCTGTCCCTGATCGCGGCTCCAGGGTCGGACGAGATGCTGATCGCCTTCGCCCGCGAAGCCGCCGAAATCCTGCAGGTCGAATAGAGTCGTCCGCAAGAGCTGATGCGGTGGGGGGGAACGGCCCGGCGCCGGGGGGCGACATCTAGTGGATTTACATCGATGCACAGGATGCACAGGACAAACAGGACGGGAGCCCACTGCACAGGTAGCCGGCTTTGGCAATGATGGCGCGGGGATTTGCGGCTGCCCCGGATTACAAGCAGGCCGTCTCCAGAACAATCCTGTGCAACCTGTGCATCGATCTTTACAGTTCATTCAAACGATGCACGGGACTGCGGGACGCCGGACTGCGGAGACCCAATTCCGTGTATCCTGTTCAACCCTGCAATTTGTCCCTGTAGCTGACGAGGTGGGGAGAATGCGCCACCGCCGCGACCGTGGGACAAGAACGTTGCAACTGGCCGCTCCCAAAACTTGCAATTAGCCGCTCCCTATACTTGCAATCAGCCGAGCCATTCTGAATGCTGATGTCGATCCTCTTGTGGACCTTGGCCCTGTTGCTAGTGGCGGTGGGGGTGGCGGGGACGATCCTGCCGGTGCTGCCGGGACCGGTGCTGGTTCTGGCCGGCTTGGTCCTGGCCGCCTGGATGGACGGGTTCTCCCATGTCGGCGCTTCAACGGTGGTCGTCCTGACAGGCCTCACCCTGCTGGCCTACGTGGCCGACTTCATCGCCGGGGCTCTGGGGGCCAAGCGATCGGGCGCCAGTGTAAGGGCCGCCGTCGGGGCCGGGCTGGGTGCGCTGGTGGGACTGTTCTTCGGCATTGTCGGGGTGCTGGTCGGCCCCTTCCTGGGAGCCGTGCTGGGTGAGGTCAGCCTCCATGGGAACCTGGAAAGGGCCGGCCGTGCGGGCATCGGCACCTGGCTGGGAATGGTCGTGGGCACGGCGGTCAAGGTATCGCTGGTATTCATGATGATTGCGGTCTTCCTGCTGGCATATTTCATCTGAATAGGAGGGATGTGCGGCCCTCATTGTGGCTCCGGTGGGGAGTGGGGCCGGGTGATTCTCAAAATCGTAGCCGGTTGGGGCTACAACTGTTTTCTACACCCCCTGCGGTTTCGATCGCGGGGTGCGGGGCCTCTTCGGAGGCCCCTGCTTTTTTGGGGGCGGATCGAAAGGGTCGAATCTCAGGACTTGTGCTTGAGGGCGCGCCAGTCCAGGTGACGGGTCAGGTACATGGTGACGGCCAGCGCCAGGAAGAGGCCCACCGAGCCGACCAGCAGGGCGTAGTCCTGATTGCGCAGCAGGATGTAGAGGTACCCGTACAGGAGCCCCAGGATGACCGCCATCAGGGCTGCCCCGCGGGGCTTGCCCAACACCGACAGGCTGTAGCTGACGAGCAGGACCACGGTGGAAACGCTGGCCAGGGCATAGGCCGGGCCGAAACCCAGGTGCTCGGAAAGGGACAGCACCAGCAGATAGAACAGACACATCCCGGCGCCCAGGAGCAGGTATTGCAGCGTGTGAATCCGCAGCCCGGAGAGCACTTCATAGAGCCAGAGGGTGATGAAGGTGAGAGCCAGGAAAAGGATGGCGTACTTGACGCTGCGATCGACCATCCGATAGGGATCGACCGGTGTCGCCAGGGTCAGGCCGAACCGGGAGGGTGAGGTCGAGGACGGGGCTGTTTGGGTTGTCCATCGTTGAGGGTAGCTGCGTCCCAGGAAGGGCACGCTCCAGGTGGCTTCGAATCCCCGGTCCGTCACCGTGCGCTCGGACGGGAGCCAGTTCCCCTGGAAGCTGGGATGGGGCCAGTCCGACTGAAGATCGACGGTGGTCTGTCTGCCGAAGGGTGCAAAGTAAACAGCCCCACTGCCGTTGAGCTCCAGTGGAAACTGGAAATCGAAGGCCGCTCCCTTCAGCCGCTCTCGCAGACTGGCCTGAATCCCGGGGAGGTCACCGCTGGATTCACCCGATCCGGGCTGAAAGGGGAGTTCCTCGCCATTCCAGGAGAGCACGGCTGCATTCCGGATGGCGCGGGCATCGGAGATATTCAGCGAAAGGTGGGCGCGGTCCCAGAGAATATCTTCCGGCCGGACTCCCCATTCGCTGAGGTCGGGCTCGGCGAAACTGCCCCGCAGATCCAGGGTCAGTCGATACACCGGAACCTCGAAGATGCCCCGATAGCGCCGGTGGGTTTCGGCCCTGCCGGAGACGATGAGTGTTTCCGCCAGAAAGTGACCGTATCTCACCTCGGTCCGGGTGGAGAGCTCGCCTTCGGAGGTTTGCTCGTTGCGGTGCTCCAGGTAGGGAATGACAATCCGGGGTCCCGCCAGCGACTGCTCCTCGCCCCACTTGGAGGTAACTTCCCGGGTTGCCTCTTGCTGTCTGGTTCGGCGCTCGGAGACCACGCCGTGAATCAGCAGGATGGGAATCTGGAGCAGGAGCACCAGCAGTCCCAGCAGGCAGGCGCGCCATATCGGCGAGTTCAGAAAAGCCTGCGGATTGAGCAGGGATCTGGGCGATTCAGATGACATCGGGAGGTCTCCTCGGCAAGATACCGATCGACTTTTCAGGCACAGACTAACACCCCGGGCCGGGCACCAAAAGATTATGAGCCCAGCCACAACTTTCTGTGAGCAATCCCGGCCAACTTGATATAGAGTGGGCCACTCACTTGATGTCGGCCGGGCTTGTGGCAGGTGGACCCGCTTGAAATCCGCACCCCGGTCACAGGGACTCCGGAGATCGCGCTCATGCCAAATGCACTCTTAGTTTACCCTGAATTTCCTCCTTCCTACTGGGGCGGAAAGTTCGCCCTGGAATTTGTAGGAAAGAAGGCGGGGTTTCCCGCACTCGGTCTCCTCACCATCGCCGGCATGTTTCCCTCCAGATACGACCTCCGCGTGGTGGATCTGAATGTGACCACCCTGAAGGATTCGGACCTGGAGTGGGCCGACCTGGTGTTTACCTCCACCATGATCGTTCAACGCGATTCCCTGGACTCGGTGATCGAGCGCTGCAACCGGGCCGGCGTTCCGATCGTGGCCGGAGGGCCTCACCCCACCACCTATCACGACGAGATCCAGGGCGTGGACCACTTCCTGCTAGATGAAGTCGAGGAGATCCTGCCCCAATTCCTGCGGGACCTGGAGACCGGAACCGCCAAGCACACCTACCGGGCGCCGGAGAAACCCGATGTGACCCGCACGCCGCCCCCTCGCTTCGACCTGGTCGACATGAAGGACTACTACTCGATGTGCCTGCAGTTCTCCCGGGGGTGCCCCTTCGACTGCGAGTTCTGTGACATCACCAAGCTCTTCGGCCGAGTGCCGCGGACCAAGACGCCGCAACAGATGTTGGGTGAGTTCGACACCCTCTATGAGCTGGGTTGGCGGGGCAACGTCTTCCTGGTGGACGACAACTTCATCGGCAACAAGCGGGAGGCGCTGGAACTTCTTCCCGTGGTGGCCGAGTGGCAGAAGCAGCGCCGCTATCCCTTCGCCCTCTTCACCGAGGCCAGTGTCAACCTGGCCCGAAACGACGAATTGATGGACGCCATGATCGAGGCCGGTTTCGATTGGGTGTTCCTGGGGATCGAGACTCCCAATCCCAAGGCCCTGCTCAAGACCAAGAAGGCGCAGAACACCAACAAGAAGCAAGAGGAGAACTATCTGCTGAGCGCCGTTCGCACCATTCAACGGAAGGGGTTGGAGGTCAGCGGCGGATTCATCCTGGGCCTGGACGGAGACGACGAAGGGGTGTTCGACGCCCAGATCGACTTCATCCAGGAAGCAGGCATTCCCATGGCCATGGTGGGGCTTTTGACGGCGCTGAAGGGCACCGACCTTTACGAACGCCTCAAGAGGGAAGACCGGATACTGGAGGAGACCACCGGGACCAGCGTCAACGTCGTCCTCAACTACAAGCCCGAGATGGATCCCCAGACCTTGATCGAGGGATATCGACGGGTGCTGACCACCATCTACGACCCCACACTGGAAAACTATTTCAGGCGCTGTCTGAACATGATGGAGCACGTCACGCCCAGCCCCTATGTGTCCAAGCCGGTGGGCATGAACGAGGTGCGTGCCATCGGGAAATCGCTGCGCCGGCAGCTCTTCTCCCGACAGGGTCCGGCCTACCTCAAGTTCATTGCCAAGGTCGCCAGGGACCATCCCCGCATGCTCACCCAGGCATTCCACCTGGCCGTCATGGGCTACCACTTCGAGAAGGTCACCAGCCAGCAGATCGCCATCCACGACTTCAAGGAGTTTCTGGAAGCCGAACTGGATTCGTTCACCCAAGCGGTTTCCCACTCCGTGCGTTCCGGCGCCAAGGAAGTGGAGGAACTCAAGGTCCAGGTGCAGGAATTGTTCTCGCGAGTCCATGCCCGCTACGAGTCCATGCACGACGATCTTCGCTATGGAGTGGAAGACGCCCTGGAATCGTTCCGTTCTTCCGTGAACGCCCAGGTAGACCAGTTTGCACGATTGGCGGTGGCCGGGACCTAGCCGGCCGCACGCCTTCAATTCCCCCCTCCGCATCAGCCTTTGCCATTCGGCTCGACTTCTGCGACTCCTGACGGCCTTGGGCTGCGGGCGCCCCCTGGCTGGGACCTCGGCGTTGGCCCCCCTCCGCATCAGTCTTCGCCATTCGGCTCGGCTTCTGCGACTCCCCCTCAAGGGGGGAGTGACACTTGAGTTTTTTGAAGGGCGTTTTGCGAAATTGGGGAGCAGACGCCCGGAGATAATCATCCAAAAATCCTATCCACCGGTAGTGTCGTGGGTTAAGGGAGAAACGCGTATGCAGCGAATTAAGAGCTGCGTCTCCCAACGCACAGCTTGCCGTGGGAGAATGCCCGGCGGAACTCCTATGAAAGTGAAGGTCGATGAGCTCCAGGCCTCTCTGCTGAGCTCGCCGCTGCCCCAACCGCTCCGGCGGCCGGTTCAGGGAGGCCAGGTCACCATCTACAAGCGCGATTGCCTCCTGGTTCGAGCCCGCTCCAATCAGGGGCAGGTGGGTTATGGGGTGGGGACCCCCTCTCCCAATGTGGCTCAGTTGATCAATCGAAACCTGCGTGCGGCCGTGGTGGGCCTCAACCCCGCAAACCTGGCCGGCCTGCGCAGGAAAGTGTTCCAGCGCCGTCCCCGGTACCCGGGCCTGGTGCAGGCCTTTGCAGCGTTGGAAATGGCTCTGCTGGACCTTCAGGGACAGATCGCGGGGTGTCCCCTGTCGGAGCTCCTGGGCGGGCGGGTACGCGGCAGAGTTCGCATCTATGCCAGCGGCGGAGTCTACCTGGATGGCGAGGAGAGTGTCAGGGAGGCTGGCTTGTGGGCTGGTTCGGGGTTCGCCGCCTGCAAGCTGGGACTGGGAAGGTCGCCCCGGCAGGACGTGCAGACCGTCCATGAATTGCGGGAAGCCTTTCCTCCACCCTGGGGAATCATGGTGGACGCCAGGGCCTGGCGCGGGGGGCATTACGGGTTGGAGGAGGCCGCGCGGCTGCTTCGGGAACTGGCCCCCAGCCGGCTCGAATGGGTTGAAGATCCGGTGGCGCCGGAGGACACGGGGGCTCTTCGACAGTCGTTGAAGGACTGTCCGGTTCCGATCTCGGGAGGGGGTAACGAGTCCTCACTGGAAGGATGGCTGGAACTGGCACGAATGGATTGGCCGGACCTCCTGCAGTTGGATGTGCTTCATCTTGGGGGGCTGGTCGATGGTTACCGGGCCTTGCGGGAGGTGCGACCGCTTGGCCGCCGGGTGGCCATCGGACGGCTTTCGACTCCCCTGGAAGCAGCGGCTCTGGCCCAGTTGGCCAGTTGCTTCG
This sequence comes from Acidobacteriota bacterium, assembly GCA_028875575.1. Lineage (NCBI taxonomy): Bacteria > Pseudomonadati > Acidobacteriota > Acidobacteriota bacterium. The sequence continues at coordinate 29,977 of JAPPDF010000080.1, read as the reverse complement.
GAGCCGACCTGGTCGTTTGGATGGAGTGGCCGCAATACTCCGGCGAAGGCAGGCCAGGCACCTATCCCTTTCGGCTGGCAGAACAGATGCTGCACACTCCCCTGTGGATCGACAAGGGGGAACTCATCGTACCTGAAGCACCGGGGCTGGGCGTCAAGGTCAATGAGGCGGTGATCCGGCGGTTCCCCTATCGCACCGGGCCCTGCTCGAGTTTCCAGTCGACCGCCCCCTGAGTGGCTGATACTCTCCGTGATCCGCCGGGACCGAAAAGAGTTTGGATTGGGGTTTCTTTCTCCTTATAATCCACTCGCAAATCGGGAAAGACCTCATGGAGGCAGGGGCCGCAAATGAAAGTAACCATTCTGACCGTTTATTCCAGTTCAGGCGTGATCAAGGACCTGGAGAAGTTGATCCTGCAGTTGGCCGAAGAGGAGCCGGACATCTATACGGATCTCAATATGGATGACGAGGAAGGAACGTTCACGGCCGAGTGGTTTCATCCCGACCTGGGAGAGAAGAATCTGGATTACCGGGAGAAGCTCTACTGGAAGATTCGCGAATATCTGCCGGAATCGCATCTGGCCATCATCGAGGACGAGGAGAGCGAGGAGATCATGACGGTCGGAGATCTGAGTTTCTTCAAGAACGTCATCAAGCGCGCCAGAGACATGGAAGAGCTCGAAGAGATCCAGGAGCGTATCGAACAGACCGAGATCGGCAATCCTCTTCTCCAGATCATTCTGGACAAGTCCTACCAGGCCAGGGTCAAGTCACTGCAGCCTTCGGCCTGATCCTCCTATTGCAATCGTTTGCGTCTCCCGATTTCCAGCCACCCCTCCGGCCATTTGACATTGACATCCCGGTTGCCCCGGCTATAATGAAGCGCTTTGGTTTTGAGGCACTTAAAGGCCTTTCTTGCCTGAGGGCCGTATCGGCGCAAGGCCCATGAACCCGTTGCGGATCGACGTCAGGGAATTGGAACGGCGACCTAGCTCTCTCAAGGCCGGCCTGACTGCCCGCCAGTTGAATCTGGACGAAGCACAGGTTCGCATCTCCGGCGAAGTGGCGGTCCGTTTGACGGCCGAAAGACTGTCTCAAGGCGGAGTACGCGTGCAGGGCGAGCTGGGCGCCGAAATGGAATTGACCTGTGCCCGCTGTCTGGAGGCACTGTCCCGTCCCATGACAGCCCATTTCAATCAGTACTATCAATCCAACGCCCACCACTCGCTGACCGGGGAAATCGCGCTGCAGACGAAAGATATGGAAGTGGGGTTCTTCACGGGCGACTTTATCGACGTGAGCGACATCGTTCGCGAGCAGATCCTTTTGAGCTTGCCGATGAAGCCCCTTTGTCAGGAGGACTGTCGGGGCCTGTGTCCGGCCTGTGGGCGGAACAGGAACCGCGACGGTTGCCGTTGCGGCCCGGTGGTCAGCGATCCTCGATTGGCCCCGCTGCTGAAATTCAGGAATTGAGGGTCCATTCGATCCGGGGGAACCGTAATGCCGAATCCTAAACGACGTCACTCCAAATCCCGCCGCAACAAGAGACGGTCCCACGATTTTCTGACCGTGCGTTCCACCTCGGAGTGCCCCGATTGCCACGAGACCAAGTTGCCCCATCGGGTCTGTCCGCACTGCGGCTATTACCGCGGGCGCGAGGTGATTGATGTGGGCGAGAAGTAGGCCCCGCAGGCTCCGGGCACGACCCATCCCGAGATCCATCGGCTCCGGCAACTGTCCGCACCTGGTTGCCGGCGCTCGCTGGCTTTCACCTGTTCCCGCGGCCCCCTCCCTGATCGGCACTCATGAACCACCCTATCGCCTTCATTTTTCCCGGACAGGCTTCGCAATACCCGGGAATGGGCCGGGAATTGACGGACGCTTTCCCGGAAGCCAGGGCCGTGCTGTCGGAGGCCGACCGGGCACTGGGATTCTCCATTGGACGGCTGTGCTTTGAGGGCAAGTCTGAAGAGCTGCAACTCACCGAGTTCGCCCAGCCTGCCATCTTGGCGGTTTCATTGGCGGCCCATGCGGTGTTGGCGGCTCGAGGGATCCGTCCCCAGTTCGTGGCCGGTCACAGCCTGGGGGAATACAGCGCCATCGTGGCCGCCGGCGGTCTCTCTCTGGCCGATGCCGTCACCACGGTCAGGAAGCGCGGCCAGTACATGCAGGAGGCCGTCCCCGTCGGGCAGGGCGCAATGGCCGCCCTCCTGGGCATGCCTCTGGAGTCTGTGGAGTCCCTTTGCCGGGAAGCATCTCAGGGACAGGTGTTGTCGGCTGCCAATCTCAACTCCCCGGCTCAGATCGTGATTGCCGGTGCTGCCGAGGCGGTCCGGCGAGCCGTCCAACTGGCGCCTCAACGGGGAGCCAGGCGAGCCATTCCCCTGCCGGTCAGCGCTCCCTTCCATTGCGCCTTGATGCGACCGGCCCGGGACCGCCTCGAGAAGGATCTGGGTCAACTGCAGATTCGGGATCTTCAGTGTCCCCTGGTGACCAACGCCGAGGCCGCCGCAATCCAGCGGGGGAGCGAGGTGGCCGAGGCCCTGGTTCGACAGGTGTGCGCTCCCGTTCGCTGGAGCGAGACCATTCAGCTCCTGAGGGATCGAGGGGTGCGCAGATTCGTGGAGGTAGGACCGGGCCGCGTGCTGTCGGGGCTGGTCCGCCAAACCGACCGGTCGCTGGAGGTTCTCAACGTGGAAGACGTCCGCAGCCTCGACAAGACCCTGGCTGCCATGGGGACTGCGGGATGAAGAGGGGGTTCGATGTCGCTTCAAGGTAAGGTTGCCTTTGTCACCGGCGGATCGCGGGGGATCGGGAGGGCCTGTGCCCTGGTTCTGGCCGAGGCCGGCGCCGAGGTGGCCGTGGGCGGAAGGGATGAGGCCCGGCTGGGCGCGGTGGCTGCCGAAATCGAAGGGTTGGGGCGAAAGGCCCTCCCGGTTGCGGTGGACCTGACGCAACCGGTCCAGATCAGGACGGCTTTTGAGCAGGTCATGCGTACCTTTGGCCGGCTGGACATCCTGGTGAACAACGCCGGGGTCACCCGGGACGGACTGCTGCTGCGCATGAAGCCGGAAGACTGGTCGGAAGTCCTGCAGACCAATCTGACCGCCACCTTTCTGTGCACCCAGGCAGCCGTCAAGATCATGTTGCGACAGCGATACGGTCGAATCGTGAACCTCTCTTCGGTGGTGGGATTGACGGGCAACCCCGGTCAGGCCAACTACGTGGCCTCGAAGGCGGGGATCATCGGCTTGACCAGGACGGCGGCTCAGGAAGTAGCCAAGCGGAACATCACGGTCAATGCGGTGGCTCCGGGCTTCGTGGACACCGCCATGACCCAGGCGCTTCCCGAGGCTGCCAGAGCCAAGCTGCTGGAACGGATTCCGATGGGCAGGGTCGGGCTGGATCGGGAAATCGCCCTGGGCGTCAGGTTCCTGGCTTCGGACGAAGCCGGCTATGTCACCGGCCAGGTGCTGCACATCAATGGAGGGCTGTACATGTGAGGTCCCGTATTTGGGACCTGGGCAGGCCGGTTCCGGGGGATGGCGCCCACAACGGTCATGGCTTGCCTTTTTCCAACGCTGATGGCAACATGAGCCTTTTTTGCGGCGGGGCTGAGAGTGGCGGCGCCTTTTGGCCGGCACGTCCCTGCGGTTTCCGAGCCGGTAATCACTCAAAGGGCTTGGGCGTCGTTTGGCAGACAAAGTTTCAATTCGATTTCAATCGAGGAGGATATGGGGATGGCTGATTCGGGCGTAGAGGACAAGGTCAAACAGATAATCGTGGAGCAACTGGGGGTCGACGAATCGGAGGTGACCTCTACGGCCTCCTTTGTGGACGACTTGGGCGCGGATTCCCTCGATACGGTGGAGCTGGTCATGGCATTCGAGGAGGGTTTCGGAATCGAGATTCCCGACGAGGATGCAGAGAAGATCCAGACGGTCAAGGACGCGATTGCCTACGTGGAGACCCACGCCAAGGGTTGATGCGGCAGCTGCGTTGCTTCACGACCGTAGGACTGTCCTGGCCGAGGGAACGTGGCCAGGCAACCGGTTCGGTCGCAGGAGGATGGGGCAGTGAAACGGAGAGTGGTAGTTACCGGCATCGGCGTGGTGTCCGCTCTGGCCATAGGGACCCGGGAAAACTGGGAGGCCCTGGTGGCGGGAGAAGCCGGTATCAAGCCCATCACGCGCTTCGATACGGGGCCCTTTGCCGTCAAGATCGCGGGAGAGGTCAAGGGATTCGACCCGCTGAACTGGATCACCAAAAAAGACGTCAAGAAAATGGATCCCTTCATCCAGTACGCCGTGGCGGCCTCCGATTTTGCCATGGAATCGTCGGGACTGAAGGTGACGCCGGAACTGGAGCGCCGATTCGGGGTGCATGTCGGATCGGGGATCGGAGGATTCTCCACCATTGAGCGCGAACACAGCGCGCTCCTGCGAGGCGGCCCCAAGCGGATCTCTCCTTTCTTCATTCCCTCTTCCATAATCAATCTGGCAGCCGGACAGCTTTCCATCCGGTTCGGAGCCAAGGGTCCCAACACGGCCACCTGCACCGCCTGCTCCTCGGGATCCCACGCCATTGGCGACTCGTTCAGGATCATTGCCAGAGGGGAGGCCGACGCCATGCTCTGCGGCGGGTCCGAAGCCGCCATTACTCCCATGAGCGTGGGCGGATTTGCTTCCATGCGGGCCCTGTCCACCCGAAACGATGAACCGGAAAAAGCCTGTCGTCCCTTCGACCGGGACCGGGACGGTTTCGTGATCGGAGAAGGGGCGGGAATCCTGGTGCTGGAAGAGTTGCAGAGGGCCGAGCGCCGCGGTGCCACCATCTACGCCGAGATTGTGGGTTACGGCATGTCCGGGGACGCCTATCACATCACCCAACCCTCCGGAGACGGCGAAGGGGCGTGCCAGGTCATGTCCAACGCGGTTCAGGATGCCGGCATTCGGCCGGAACAGGTCGACTACATCAACGCTCACGGCACCTCCACACCCTTCAATGACCGGCTGGAAACCAAGGCCATCAAGCTCGCCTTCGGTGAGCACGCCCGCCGAATGCTGGTGAGTTCCACCAAGTCCATGACCGGCCACCTGCTGGGAGCTGCCGGCGGCCTGGAGGGGGCGATCTCGGTTCTGGCTCTCCACCATCAAACGGCTCCGCCGACCATCAACTACGAAAATCCCGACCCCGAGTGCGACCTGGACTATGTACCCAACCAGGCGCGCAAACAGCCGATGGAGTATGCGCTGTCAAACTCCTTCGGCTTCGGGGGCACCAACGCCACCCTCTTGTTCCGCCGCTATCAGGGATAGCGCGGCACGCCACAGACGTTTCCGACTGGCGCGCTCCGGACCGATGCCCGGATCGCGCCCGGCTGACCCCCACGGCTAAGTGCTGCCGCCGCGTTCGCGGCTCTACTCCCCTATGTGACGTTTTCCGATGGCTCCCCACGGGCTCTTGCCCTGGGCATATTCTAAATAGAAAAGCACGTTTCCTCTTGCAGCGTTGTGGGTTCGGGGAGAGCTGCGAATGCTGCGGTTGACGGGGTTACCCGGCGAGACGCCACCTACGGGCTATCCTTATAGAGCTGCGAAGCTGCGGCTCAGGGTAGCCCCGGGTGTCAACCCGGGGTCGTATGGGTCAGCGCCAACCCAGCCGCGAATGCGGCGAATAGGAAGCACCCGTTCGGGAACGCATTGCTTTCCAAAGAAACGCCGCCCCAGGCGGCCGCACAACGTTGCCGTGTGAGCTGAGCGCAGGCCCATGGCTCAACCCCCGTAAGAGTCGAATCCAAGCGTGATAAACTCGGGCTGAGTGCGGACAAGGGATTTCTTGGCGAATTTGGAAGGCACCGGTGGAAACTCAGCAACCCTTCCGGGTAACCCAGTATCAACCTAGGGGCGACCAGGCCCAGGCGATCAGGGACCTGGTTCGCGGACTGGATGACGGCGAGCTGCACCAGGTGTTGTTGGGGGTGACCGGGTCGGGGAAGACCTACACCATGGCCAAGGTCATTGAGCAGATGAACCGGCCGGCCCTGGTGCTGGCCCACAACAAGACCCTGGCGGCCCAGCTCTGCCAGGAGTTTCGCACCTTTTTCCGCGAAAACGCCGTGGAGTACTTCGTCAGCTACTACGACTACTATCAGCCCGAAGCCTACATTGCCGCTACCGACACCTATATCGAGAAAGAAGCCACCATTAACGACGAGATCGACAAGATGCGCATGTCGGCCACGCGGTCCTTGTTCGAACGCAGGGATTGCGTCATTGTGGCCAGCGTCAGCTGTATCTACGGCATCGGTTCACCGGAAGCCTACTACGGGATGCTGCTCTTTCTGGACAAGGGGCAGTGCGTAAGCAGGGAGCAGATACTGAAGAAGCTGGTGGAGATCCAGTACGAGCGCAGCGACGACGATTTCCGCAGGGGCACTTTTCGGGTTCGGGGGGACCGCATCGAGGTCTTTCCGGCCTACGACGACCAGGCCTACCGCATCGAGCTGTTTGGGGATGAAATCGAGTCCCTGTTTCAGATCGAACCTCTCACCGGCGAAGTCCGCTTCTCCTACGAGCGCCTCCCCATCTACCCCAAGTCCCACTATGTCATGCCCCGTCCTACCTTGCTCAAGGCCATCGATACCATCCGGGAGGAGTTGGAGGAGTGGCGTCCCCGGTTGGAAGCCGAAGGCAAGTGGGTGGAGGCTCAGCGCCTGCAGCAACGGACCCTGTTCGACCTGGAGATGATGAAGGAAATCGGATTCTGTCACGGCATCGAGAACTACTCGCGCCATCTCTCGGGCCGTCGCCCCGGCCAGCCTCCACCAACCTTGATGGACTACCTGCCTCAGGACCATCTGATCTTCATCGACGAGAGTCACCAGACCATCCCCCAGGTTCGAGGGATGTATGCCGGGGACCGTTCCCGCAAGCAGAACCTGGTCGACTTCGGGTTTCGCCTGCCCTCGGCACTGGACAACCGCCCTCTCAAATTCGAGGAATTCGAGCGGCGCCTCAATCAGGCGATCTATGTTTCGGCCACTCCCGGGCCCTACGAACTGACCAAGACCAGCGGCACGGTGGTGGAGCAGATCATTCGTCCCACGGGGCTGGTGGATCCGGCGGTGGAGGTGAGGCCCGTCAGGTCCCAGGTGGACGACCTGCTTCACGAGATTCGCCTGCGGGAAAAGCGGCGGGAAAGGGTGCTGGTGACCACCCTGACCAAGCGCATGGCCGAGGATCTGGCCGAGTATTATCGCGAGGTGGGGGTCCGCTGCCGCTACATGCATTCGGAGATCGATACGCTGGAGCGGATCAAGATCCTGCGGGGCCTGCGGCTGGGAGAATTCGACGTGCTGGTGGGAATCAACCTGCTGCGCGAGGGCCTCGATCTCCCCGAAGTGTCGCTGGTCGCCATCCTGGATGCCGACAAGGAGGGCTTCCTGAGGTCCCGAGATTCGCTCATTCAGACCATCGGGAGAGCCGCACGCCACCTGAGAGGTCAGGCCATACTGTATGCGGATCAGGTGACGGAGTCCATGAGACAGGCCCTGGACGAGACCAACCGGCGGCGGGAAAAGCAGCTTCGCTACAACCGGGAACACGAAATCACGCCGGAATCGATTTTAAAGCCGGTCGACATGAGCCTGATCGCCATGGTCGAGGCGGACTATCTGGACCTGGCGCCGGAGCAGGAAGCCGTGGAGGTGACCTCTCCCGATGAAATCGAAGCCCGGATCCTCAAGCTGCAGGCCAAGATGAAGGAGGCGGCCCGGAACTTTGAATTCGAGGCCGCCGCCCGCCTTCGAGACCAGATCAAGGCCTTGAAGGAGAGGGAGATGAGTCTGCTCTAAGAGGCCTTGGAGGGAAGACTTCGTTCAAATTGCAGGCAACCGGAAAGAGCAGCAGGCAGCCACGGCGTGACCTGCCTTTCTTATAGCGCACCCCCCACCCCTCCCTGGGCCGGGGACCCATGACGATGGCAGATTCTTCCGAGGTATTTCAAAGCGTGGTCGACCGTCGCAACCCTGGATTTCAGAGGCGCCGCCGGGCAGTGGAAGCGCTGGTGGCCCGGATGGGCCGGGACGAGGCCGCGATCCGGCAGGGAGGAGGTGCCGAGGCCGTAGGCAGACAGCATGCCAAGGGCCGCCTGACTGCTCGGGAGAGGATTCGACACCTCATCGATCCCGAACCTTCCTTCCTGGAGCTGGGGATCTACGCAGCCCACCGGATGTACGCGGAGTGGGGTGGAGCCCCGGCCGCCGGCGTGATAGCGGGGATCGCCAAGGTCTGCGGGCGTCACTTCATGGTCATCGCCAACGACGCCACCGTCAAGGCGGGTTCCTTCTTTCCCATGACCGCCAAGAAGGTGCTGCGGGCCCAGACCATCTCGCTGGAAAATCGTCTGCCCATCATCTACCTGGTGGATTCCGCCGGCATTTTTCTGCCTCTGCAGGAAGACGTGTTCCCCGATACCGACGACTTCGGCCGGGTCTTCTACAACAATGCCGTCCTGTCTGCCCGGGGGATTCCTCAGATCACGGCCGTCATGGGCTCCTGCGTGGCCGGCGGGGCCTATCTGCCGGTGATGTGCGACAAGCTGCTCATGACCGAGGGAAGCGGACTCTACCTGGCCGGTCCGGCACTGGTCAAGGCAGCCATCGGGCAGGAGGTGTCCAGCGAGGAACTGGGCGGCGCCGGGGTGCACGCCAGCCTCAGCGGCACCGTCGACTTCCGGGAAAAGGACGATCTCAGTTGCCTGCGCCGCATTCGCGAGCTGGTGGACAAAATGGGCCGGCCGACGGTTTCCGGTCCGGATTGCCGCCCGTCGGTGGAGCCCCGCTACGACCCGGCAGAGCTTGGGGGAGTCTTCTCCGCCGATCCCGCCGGCCAGTATGAAATTCGGGAAGTGATTGCGCGCCTGGTGGACGACAGCCGATTCACCGAGTACCGGAAAGACTACGGCCAGACCCTGGTGACCGGGTACGCTCGCCTGGGCGGATTTTCCGTGGGCCTGGTGGCCAATCAGAAACAGCATCAGCACGGGCAGCACCGACGTCTGGAAGTCGGCGGCGTAATCTATGCCGAGAGCGCCAACAAGGCCGCGCGCTTCATGATGGACTGCAACCAGAACGGCATTCCGCTCGTTTTTCTGCACGATGTCAACGGCTTCATGGTGGGGAAGGAAGCCGAACATGGGGGCATCATCAAGGCCGGAGCCAGGATGGTGAACGTGGTCTCCAACAGTGTCGTTCCCAAGATCACGGTGATCCTGGGCGGCAGCTTCGGAGCCGGCCACTACGCCATGTGCGGCAGAGCCTACGGTCCCAGATTCCTCTACGCCTGGCCCAGCGCCCGCTACGCGGTCATGGGCGGGGAGCAGGCAGCCCGTACCCTGGTGGATGTCCGACTGGCGCAGAACGAAAGGGAAGGAAACCGGTTGACGGATGAGCAACGCCGGGAACTGGCGGCTGAGGTCCGGGAGACCTTTGATAATCAGGCCGACCCTCGCTACGGGGCAGCCCGGCTGTGGGTGGATGCTCTGATCGATCCGGCCCGGACCCGGGAGGTGCTCATTCGAAGCCTCCAAGTCACCACCCTCAATCCGGAGGCACCCGCCTTCAAGCTGGGGCTGCTTCAGACCTGAGGCGGTGGGGGGGACGCAGGCCTGTTAAATCGCGGCGGGGCTCCACAACCCCCCCTTCACGGATGCAGCAACACCTTCAGCGCACCGGGGGATTGAGCCCGTCGGAACGCCTCTACCGCCTTGGTCAACGGCAGGGAATCCCGGATCAATCGGCTGGGGCGGATGCGCTTGCGGACCAGCAGATCGAGGGCTGGTTCGAAGCGGCCGCAGCGAGACCCCAACAGGGTGAGTTCATCCACCACCACCGAGGCCGGATCGAAGGACTGCTGTCCATGAAAGGTGGACTTCAGGACTACCGTGCCGCGCGGTTCCAGGAGTCGAAGAGCAAGGTCCAGTCCCGACGGCGAACCGGTGGCTTCCACCACCAGCTGGAACGAACGGGCGGCCGTTTGGGTCGAGCCGAGGTGGAGGGTGCTGACCCCCAGGTCTTCAACCAGGCGCATTTTCTCCGGATGCTTGCCGATCAGGGTCAAGGGAGGGTAGGTGGCCCGCCTGGCCTGAGCCAGGACCATGGCGATCAGCAGTCCCAGCTTGCCGTCTCCCAGGACGGCGATCTTTTCGACCCTTTGAATGTCGACTTGGTCTAGAATCTCACAGGCAGCGGCGACCGGTTCCACAAAGACCGCGTCGTCGTCGGAGACCGAGTCGGGAACTGGATGGAGATTCTGCTCGGGAAGGGTAAAGTGCTCGCGGAAGGCGCCGTCCCGGTTCAGAATTCCCAGCACCGAGCGTTGGGGGCAGTGTCTGCCCCATCCGGATCGGCAAAACTCGCAGCGGCAGCAGGAAGCGTTGATTTCTCCAACCACCCGGGCGCCCACCAGAGACGAAGTCCTGGAAGACTCGACTCTGCCGACGAACTCGTGGCCCAGCACGCCCTTGAATCCGAAGTACCCCCTGGTGATTTCAAGATCGGTGTTGCAGATTCCTGCCTGGATGAGACGCACCACGCTCTCGTCCCCGGTGAAGACCGGCTTGGACGCGTCTACAACTTCAAGCCTTCGATCATAGACAACCGCCTTCATGATCGCTCCGGGGTGAGGATGGGGTGAATCGACAGCCAGGGTGCGGGGCAGGATTTCTTGCCGGGGCGCCGGCGCCTCGGCCGGCCCGACCTTCTGCCGGATTGAGTTCCCGCTGTCGGAGAACCGAACGGACCCGATTCATTCTAAGGCAGTTCAGATTTCGTCGAGAGGACAATCGAATGAGGCTCTCCAAACGTGCCAAGAGAAGGATCATCTGGGCAGCCGTGCTGATAGCCCTGCTGGCTCTGCGCGTGGGCTGGATGCTCTACGACCGCAGCCGCCCCATCACTCCCAAAAAGACGGCTTCCAAAAGGATCCAGCAGGATTACCTGGTCCGACTTCCGAGGTTCTACATCTCGGGCTTCGAGGAAGCCAAGCGGTTGGTGGGGAAGCTGATTTGGGTGAAAAAGGGATTTCAGTTGCCCTATTTCCCTGTCGGCAGGAGCGGAAAAGCTGCCGCCGGAGGTGGGGCGGGGCGGCTTCTCGCCCTGGAAGAGCTGGTGGTGAAAGAGGTGGTGGAGCAGACCGCCCCGGGCCCGTCCGGCGACCGGCAGGTCCTGGCCGTCTTCGAGAAGGAAGGCGTGTCCATGGGAACGGTCATCGGTACCTTTGACGGGAAACGGCAGCTCTACCAGATGGTTTTGGACCAGTTCTTCTATGCCAAGGACCCCCGAGAGCTCTACTCGCACTGGAGCGAGAATACCTGGAGACTCATCCGGGACCATGAGTTGGCATTGGACATGACCTTTTCCCAGGTCGCACTCTCCATCGGAGACGGCAGGCTGGTCACCCGGGAAGCGGGAGACGCTCAGCTCTACGAGTTCAGGCGCAAGCCTGGCGGGAGGCCCGGGCGTTGCCGGGTACGCTTCAAGGGAGGTCGGGTGTCGGAGTTCAAGGTACTGGAGTAGGGCACCGCATACCGCTCCACCGCGGGTCCGCCGCGGGCAGGGAGGAATGGCCATTACGCTTCAACGATTGCTTGCCAACCCGATCCTGAGGGTGTTGCTGCCTCTGGCGCTCCTCTACGTGTTCTTTCTCAGCATTGCCCTGATGGGGGCATCCTTCAAGTTCTTCGGCCGCGAATTCGCCGAGAGCCTGCTGACCACCACCGCCAATCCGTTTGTGGGCCTGTTTATCGGAGTGCTGGCCACCAGCATTGTGCAAAGCTCCTCAACCGTTACCGCCATGACGGTGGGATTGGTGGCCGGGGGGGCCCTGGATGTTCAAGGAGCCATCCCCATCATCCTGGGTTCCAACGTGGGCACCAGCGTTACCAACACCCTGGTCTCGGTGGGCCACATTTCTCGACCCGAGGAATTCAGGCGAGCCTTTGCGGCAGCCACGGTCCACGACTTCTTCAATCTCATTCTGGTCGTGGTCTTTTTCCCCCTGCAGTTGTTTACCAACGTGTTGGGGCACGCGTCCCACCTGCTTACCGAGGCACTCAAGGAATCGGGCGGGCTACAGTTGGTCAATCCGATCAAGACCATCGTGGAGCCAGCCGTAACGGTCATCGGCCGAGGAACCTCGGAGTCCGGAGCCCTCATGCTGCTCATCGCGGTGGGCCTCCTCTTTCTTTCGCTGCGGTACCTGGTGGTGGTTCTGAAGTCCCTCGTCATCGGGAGGATCCAGAGTTTCTTCAACCAGACGCTGTTCAAGACGGCCCCCAGAGCCCTGGTGCTGGGGATTCTGACGACCATAGCGGTTCAGAGCAGCTCGATCACCACCTCCCTGGCGGTCCCTCTGGCGGGCGCGGGCATTTTATCGCTCATGCAGATCTTCCCCTTTACCCTGGGCGCCAACATCGGAACCACCATCACGGCCATGCTGGCCTCGTTGGTGACCGGCAACCCGGCGGCAGTCACGGTCGCCTTTGCCCACCTGCTGGTCAACCTGTTCGGGGTTTCGCTGGTATGGCCGATTCGGCGCGTCCCGCTCGCCATGGGCGAGGTGCTGGCCGAGTGGTCGCTCAAATCCAGACTGGTGCCCCTGGTCTACGTGGGGACGGTTTTCTTTCTGGTACCCCTGACGTTGATCTATTTGGCGGGATGAGCAAGGCTCTTGGCGTGAGCTTGGGAAAAGCTTGTCTGGAACAAACGCTGGCGCCTAGTGGCTGGAAACCGGTTCAAAGTCGAGCATGGGCAAATTTTTTATTCACATCGATGCACAGGATATACAGGATTTTTTTCAGGAAACGGCTAGCTCTTCATGCCGGGAATCCGCAAAACCGCACCGGATCATCGCCTGAGCTGGCCTCTCGTGCTGGAAGCTCTTGTCCCGTTAATCCTGTGCATCCTGTGCATCGATGTTCAATTAGGTGGAAAACCGTGCTAACGGAACAGGACCCTTTTCCCCGACAGGCTATGAAGATTCGTTGTTTCATCCTCCAATGATCTGCCCAGCAGGGCGGTGGCGGCACTAATTTGAAGGACCGTGCCGAGACCGAAAAGATGCTCGGCGTGTCGATCGAACAGCTCGTCACTCTCCACTCTTCACTCGTCTCAAGCATCCCTGTTTCACTCCGTATGATCCGTCCCGTCGCCGGGGACGCGGGAGGGAGGCTCTTCATGATTGTAGGAATGTACACTTGAATCCGTTCACGTCTTCATTTGTGAAGGCGACCGCAGGACACCCACCAGACAACAGGCGAAATTCACCAGCAGGCCGACGACCCCGGCATGGAATCCCCACAGGCGGGGATAGCCCAGCCAGGTCAGTCCCAGGCCGACCAGCAGCCCCGCCACCATACCCGTGAGCACAGTCTCGCCGCGGAGCCGCTTCCAGTAGAGGCCCAGGAAGAAGCAGGGAGCTATCTGGATGAGCACCTCGAACTTGAGCTCGAGGAGGCGGATCAGCGTATTCTCGGTCCCGATGGCGACGATCACCAGCAGCGTGACGATGATCCAGGAGCACCACTTGCCGACGGAGGTCAGTTCGGCCTCGTTGCTTTGGGGACGGAAGTAGACCTGGTAGATGTCCTTGGTGACCATGGAGGAGATTGAGAGCAGGGCCGAGTCGGCCGTCGACATCAGGGCCGCCAGGGCGGCCGCGAAGATGAGGACCACCAGCCAATACCCCTCGGTCGACTGGTTCATGATGAGGCTGCAGATCCGGGCCAGAACCTGGTCGGTCTCTCCCAGCGCCAGGTCGGGAAGCACCACGCTTCCGGTCACCCCGCAGATCATGGCGATCAGTGCGGTGGTGAAGGGCATGATGGTCATCAGAGCCAGGGATCGTTTGAGCACCCGGGTAGATCGGCTGGCGTAGAGGCGTTGGATGGCCTGGGGGTAGATGGCCGCCCCGAATCCAAAGAGGAACACGTAGCTGATCCAGTTCATGCATCCCTCCAGGGTCGGCACCTCTACCTTGGCGGGATCGATGCGGCTGAGATGCTCCACCACCGCGGGCAGGCCGCCGGCCAGACCGGGCACCATGAAGAGAAGCATCAGGAAACCCGACAACAGCAGGATGCCCTGGATCATGTCGGTCCAGGCTACGCTGCGCATCCCTCCCAGGGTCTCATAGACGACCATGATGATAGCCAGGGTGATGATGCCGTAGGCAGAGGGGACGGCTCCGTTGGTCAGACCCTCGACGGCGGCTCCTATGGCCCTCAGTTGGGCCAGGGTATAGTTGGCCAGTGCGTAGATCATCAGCAGGGTGCTGAGCAGGGTGAGCCGGGGTGAGCCGAAGCGGTGGGCGATGTAATCTCCGGGGGTAATGAACTTCTTCTTGCGGGCGAGGGCCACCAGCCGCGGCGCAAACAGCAGGTACCCGGTGATTACCGAGAACATGAACAGGATGGAGGCGGTCCAACTGAAGCCGATGCGGTAGGAGATCCCGGTGTAGCCGAAGAGGGTATTGCCGCTGTATTGAGTGGAGTAGAGAGTGAGAAATAGAGCCAGAAAGCCGAGGGAACGTCCCGCCAGGTAGTGGTCCGACAGACTGTGGCCCCGACTGCTTCGCCTCGCCAGCCAACCGACACCGATGGTGGAAGACAAATAGAGGGCGATGACCGTCAACGCCCCCCAACCGAAGGTCAACTGGCTTTCACTGGCTCCCATGGGAGTCTTCTTCCCCGACAGTCTTCCAGTAGCGAGAGATCACCCAGCCGGTCCATGCGGCCAGCACCAGCACTGCAAGTAGCGAGACCGCCACCCACAGAGGCAGTCCCAGAATCAGCGGGCCTCGGTATCCTGCCGGCCAGTACCAGGGGATGGCGACGGCGTAAAGGAGCAGATAGACCAGCCACAGCCAGGGATGGCGGCGCGGTTCCCGGATCGGCTCGTCGGAGCCTGGGGCGTCGTTTTCGGCTGAATCCATGGAGTGTGGGGTTCCGTGAGAGGAGTCCCGGCGGTATCGCCTCGTAGGAAGAGCATCATACCACAGGTCCCGCCGGGGTCCCGGGCTGCGCAGGATGCGGCTTGGCCGTGCCGGGAAGATCATATGGGAGTGAAAACCGGATCCCCATATATTGAACATCGATGCACAGGATGCACAGGATTAACTGGACGAGAGCTTCCTGCACCAGAAGCCGGCTCGGGCGATGATCCGATGCGGATTTGCGGATTCCCGGCATTGAAAGCCAGCCGTTTCCTGAAAAAATCCTGTGCATCCTGTGCATCGATGTTCAATATCCCTGTAAATCACGATGCGCCGGGAAGAACCCCCCACTGGCTCGGTCGTGGTCCTTGTTGTCCCGTCGCGGACAAATCCTTTTTTGTCCCTTGTGTCTTTCGTTGACCCCCTTGCCAACCATTGGCGCATGCCTCTTGAGCCTTCTCCAACCCCTTCGTGTCCCTTCGTGGATAACTCTTTTTTCTTTTGTTTCAGGCCTTCTTTCAGGCTCAATGAAAGTTCGCCGACAGCTCCCGGGAAAGGATGGAGTCGAGCAGCTCCCTGCCGCTTCGAAACCGGCGGGTGGCCCGTTTTTCCTGCAACCGCCCCCGGAGCTTGCGGAGAGGTCTGGCATAGGGATGGGAAGAGGCCAGGTGCCGCAGGAGCGTGTGACGCCGGATGACCCCCATGACCCGCTCGCAATTTCCCGGGATTTCCGTTCGGATGGATCCTGGACTCTCCTTGGCAAAGATGGCTGTGATGTTGCCGCCGTCGGGAGAAAGATCGGTTCGGTGCGGACGGAAGCCGGTTTTTTCCCCCAGCCGGCGCAGGCTGGCCGGATTGAAGCTGTAAAGATGGGCTTGATGGAAGCGATGGCCGGGGGACTGGCAGGTGGCCTCCACGTTGGGGACCTCGATCACCAGCCAACCCCGAGGCTTCAGCCATTCCCTGACGTGCTCCAGCACCCGGGAGGGAGAGGCCATGTGCTCCAGGGCATGGTAAAGCGTCACCAAGTGGCAGCTCGCCGGGGGAAGCCGGACATCGCGCACGAAACCGAGGTGAACCGGGATTCCCAGTTCTTCCTGTGCGTAGCGGGCGTAGCCCTCGTGGGGTTGGACTCCCCGGGCATCGAAACCGAGGCGGCGCATCAGGTAGACGAACTCACCCCCTCCCGAACCCACGTCGACAATCACCGATCCCGGTTTCGGCATTTTTTTCAGGTGGCGGAAGCGGTGGGCAGCGACTCTGCCGGCGCGGTAGACATGTTCCGGAGTCGGTCGGGAAATCCCCTTGTACCGGAGCCGGTACTCCGCGGCGTAGAATTTCTTCAGAGTCTCTTCGGAGGGAACGGGGTCGCTCCAAACCAGCCCGCATTTCCGGCAGATGACGGTTCGTAGAGGCTTCCCGTGCCGATCCAGCCTGGCGACTTCCTCCGCCTCTCGAGCGTCGCACAGGTTGCAGGGGGATTGGGGGATCATGGCAGAGTGGATGGAGATGGATCTGCTCCGGTGCGTCGCCGCACGGCGCGATCAGCCACCACCCGGCGCCGGTGAGCCGGCGTGAAGCCGCCGAAGGTAACGCAGGCTTTGGGGCGCCGCATCCTCCAGGCTGGCCCCGCGGTAGACTTTCACTGAAGCGAACCCCTGGTAGCCGATCCGGTCGAGGGCGCTCAGGACGGCCGCGAAGTCCAAGTGCCCGGTGCCCAGCAGAGATCCGTTGCTTTCGCAGAGGTGGACGTGGCGCAGAGAGGACCCGCATTCCAGGATGGGCTCCACCAGAGAGCGCTCCTCCACGTTCATGTGGATCGTATCCACCATGGGCTTGAGGGCCGGAGACCCCACCTCGGCGACCAGCCGGCGGACTTCGGCCACGCTGTTGTTGAAACCCACCTGCAAGTGGTTGACCGGCTCCACCACCACTTCCACCCCTTTGGCCTCGGCCTGTTCGGCGAGCTGCCGGAAGCAGGCTCGGATTCTTGCCTGGGCGGCAGCGACGTCGGGCTCGTCGCTCAGAAGTCCCTGCAGCAGGCCGACCACCAGGATGGCCTTGAATCGACGGGCTACCTCCAGAAAGCCCACCAGGCGGGCGACCGTTTTCTGTCGAATCGATGGATCGGGAGAGCTCAGGCAGAGCCCCTGCCCATATGCCTCGCCTGTCAGGAAAGAGGGGATTGCCAGGTCCAGCTCGTCCAGCCACTGCTCCAGGCGGTCCAGGTCGAGAGCCGGTGAATCAGTCAGATTCACTTCAACCCCGGCGTAACCGCACTCCTTCAGCAAGGCCAGGGTTTCCCGGACCCGCCGCTCGAACCCGAGGGACTCCAGTGGCGGGATGATGATGTAGCTGTAGCGGAACATGGACTTGCTTTACGGTTGTCTCGACGGCAAGTGAGGCGGCGGCACCATGTCGAATCGGGAGGTTAAACTATCACAGCCAATGGCCGGTTCCAATCGGAACCGCGGTTCCGCAGCCCTTGCGTTGCCTGGAGCAAACGCGGGTGAACCGCAAGGGCCAGAAAAAGAAATCCACGAAGGGACACGAAGGACGACGAAGGGCCACCAAGGCGGTGGAGAAGGCTCGAGAGGGATGCGCCAAGGGTCGGCAAGGGGGTCAAAAGAGGACACAAGGGACAAAAAGGATTAGTTCGCAAAGGGCCACCAAGGACCGCGGCGAAGCCACTAGGGGGCGCTTCCCTCCACATCGTGATTTACAGGGATAATTAACATCGATGCACAGGATGCACAGGATTTTTCAGGAAACGGCTGGCTTCCAATGCCGGGAATCCGCAACTCCGCATCGAATCATCGCCCGAGCCGGCTTCTGGTGCAGGAAGCCCTCGTCCAGTTAATCCTGTGCATCCTGTGAATCGATGTTCAATAGGTAGAAATCCGTGCTAACCGAACATGGTCCTTGTTCCCGACAGCCTATGAAGATCCGTTGTTTCACTCTCGGATGATCGGCACGGAAGGGCGGGGGGGCAGCTAGCCAGGGAAGATGGTACAGGCAAGTCGGGGGCTGCTTGCCTGGCCGGATGGCTTGTGTTAGCTTTACTCGTTTTTGGCGGCGGTCGCGTCTGCGGCAGTCAGGCCGCCGGTGATGCCGCGTTTCTCCCAGGGGCGTGCGGATTCCGTTTCAAACGACGGGTTCCCGCCCAGGGCCGCCATTGGGTTGAAGCGCCCCAATCGAGCCTGTCCAATGGAATTCTCATGATCAAGGCCATCAAGGGGACTCGGGATATTCTGCCGCAGGAGTCGGTGGTTTGGAATCGTGTGGAGGAGACCGCCAGGGAGGTTCTCTCCGTCTATGGGTTCTCCGAAATCCGCACGCCGGTCTTCGAAAGCACCGAGCTGTTTGCGCGGGGGGTAGGGGAAGACACCGATATCGTCGCCAAGGAGATGTATACCTTCGACGACCGTGACGGCCGCTCGCTCACGCTGCGTCCGGAGGGGACGGCATCGGTGGTTCGGGCCTACCTGGAACACCAGCTCCATCGGGACCCGCAGATCTGGAAGGTCTACTACATGGGGCCCATGTTCCGCCGGGAACGGCCGCAGAAGGGGCGCTTCCGACAATTCCACCAGTTGGGCGCCGAGGTGCTCGGCTCGGATCATCCGGCCATTGAAGCGGAGGTGATCGAGCTGCTGCAACTTTTCCTGGATCGGATCGGAGTCGGAGAAACCGAATTGCTGGTGAACTCCATCGGCTCCAGCCAATGCCGCGCCCGTTTTTCGCAGAAACTGCAAGTCGCGCTAAGCGAAAGGGAGGACGCTCTCTGCCCCGACTGCCGCCGGCGCTGCCGTTCCAATCCGCTGCGGGTTCTGGACTGCAAGCGTGACCCCTGCCAGCCCGCGATCGAGACGCTTCCGTCGATCCTGGAGTGTCTGGACGAGCCCTGCCGCCTGCACTTCGATCGCTTCCTGGGACATCTCAAGCGCCGCGACATCCGGTTCAAGGTCGTGCCCCGGCTGGTGCGGGGGCTGGACTACTACAGCCGCACCACCTTTGAGATCACCAGCCCGAGACTGGGCGCGCAGAATGCCCTGGTGGGCGGCGGGCGCTATGACGGATTAGCCGCGGTCCTGGGGGGGCAGCCCACCCACGGTTTCGGCTTCGCCTTGGGACTGGAGCGTGTCATTCTCCTGTGCCAGCAAGCGGGCAGCTCTCCGGCAGCGGGGCAGCACCAGCTCTTTTTCGCCCCCTTGGGCGAGGGGGCCTTCGACAGAGCCTCGCTGATGGCCCGAGAGTTTCGACGCCAGGGCATCCGCTGCTTTCTGGACTTCGCGTCCCGAACTCTGAAGAGCTCCATGCGCCTGGCCAACAAGCTGCAGGCCGGCCATGTCCTGATCGTGGGGGAGAACGAGTTGGAGACCGGGGAATTTCCGCTGAAACGCATGAGGGACGGGCGGCAGATCCTGGTAAGGCAAGAGGAAGTCGTTTCCAGGCTTGGAAATGGTTGGGGAGATTAGGGGAGGGAATCGGCTTTGGCATTGGACTCGTTGGGAAGAGTGGAACGGACCCATCATTGCGGACAACTGCGCCCGAGCGACGGCGATCGGGAAGTGGTGCTGATGGGGTGGGTGGCCAGGCGCCGCGACCTGGGACATCTCATCTTCATCGATCTGCGGGATCGCGAAGGCGTGACCCAGGTGCTATTCAATCCCGACCAGTCGCCGGAAGCCCATCAGAAGGCCAAGGGGTTGCGCTCGGAGTATGTGATCATGGTTCGAGGCAAAGTGCTGCAGCGCGATCCGGAAACGGTGAATCCCGCCATCGGTACCGGCGAGATCGAAGTGCTGGCCTCTACGCTGCTTCTCCTGAACGAATCCAAGACACCTCCGTTCCCCGTCGAGGACGACACTTCCACGTCCGAGGACCTGCGCCTCAAGTATCGCTACCTGGACCTGCGCCGCCCCGGTCTCAGCCACAATTTCAAGCTGCGTCACCAGGCCACCATGGCCGTACGCCGCTTCCTTGACAGCCAGGGCTTCTACGAGATCGAGACGCCCTTCCTGACCAAGTCGACGCCGGAAGGGGCTCGCGACTACCTGGTTCCCTCCCGACTTCACGCCGGGGGTTTTTACGCCCTGCCCCAATCGCCCCAGCTTTTCAAGCAGCTCCTGATGGTTGGGGGCATGGACAAGTACTTCCAGATCGTGCGCTGTTTCAGGGACGAAGACCTGCGGGCCGACCGGCAACCGGAATTCACCCAGATCGATATCGAGATGTCGTTCGCCCAGCCGGAGACCGTCTTCCGGGTGGTGGAGCCGATGATGGCGGAGATATTCAAGTTGACGGGCCATCGCGTCCGGACGCCGTTCCCCCGTATTCCCTATGAGGAGGCCATCGGCCGCTACGGCACCGACAAGCCGGACACCCGCTTCGGCCTGGAGTTGGTCGACTTCAGCCAGTGTCTGGGTCGGACGGAGTTTCCCCCCTTTCGCAGTGCCCTCGACAATGGCGGGCAGGTCAAGGGAATCCGGGTTCCAGGCTGCTCCGCCTACTCGCGGAAGCAGTTGGACGACCTTACGGCCGTGGCTCGAGTCTTCGGCGCCCCCGCGCTGGCCTATGTCAAGGTTCTGGACTCCGGTGTCCAGTCGCCGCTGCTGAAGCACCTGGGAGAGGCGGGATGCCGCAGCCTGGTGCAGCAGGCCGGGGCGGAACCGGGAGATCTGGTTCTGCTGATTTCCGGGAGCCGGAAGGTGGTCGCGGATTCCCTGGGCGCCGTCCGCCTCCAATTGGCCAGGCAGGAAAACCTCATCGACCTGCAAGCCAACCACTTCCTTTGGGTGACCCAGTTTCCCATGTTCGAATACGACGAGGCCGAGAAGCGGCACGTCGCCTGCCATCACCCCTTCACCTCGCCCATGGAGGAAGACATCCCCAAGCTGGAGACCCACCCCGGGTCGGTACGGGCCAGGGCCTACGACCTGGTGCTCAACGGGGTGGAGATCGGCGGGGGCTCGATTCGTATCCATCGTCAGGACCTCCAGTCCAGGGTCTTTCGTGCGCTGGCATTGGGTGAAGAGGAGGCGCGCCTGCGCTTCGGCTTCTTCCTGGAGGCATTGGAATACGGTGTGCCGCCCCATGGGGGAATTGCCCTGGGGCTGGACCGCATCGTGATGCTGCTGACGGGTGACAGTTCCATTCGGGACGTCATTGCCTTTCCCAAAACGGCCCGAGCGGTCGACCTGATGGCCGATTGTCCGACCTCGGTGAATCAGAAGCAGTTGGACGAGCTGGGGATTCGCCTGGCGGACAAGAGTCTGGATTGACCGGCGCCGGCCCGGCTTACCTGCAACAACTGAGCCCTTTCCGCAAAGGCCAAATAGAGTTATCCACGAAGAGACACGAAGATTCAGGAAGGGCCACCAAGGGGTTGGAGAAGGCTCGGAAGGGTTCCGCCAAGGGTCGGGTACGGAGTAGATATTTCCACCAAGGGTGCCGGTCGGCTTTCGGAGATGTGGCCCGCCAGACATGCCCCCACCGCACCATCGGGAGGACACCCCCGGGAGCGCGGGCGTCCCGCCGCATGCTGTTCGGAGAATTGTCATGTCGAGGATACGTCTTCTGCCGGAGGCGTTGGCCAACAAGATCGCCGCGGGAGAGGTGGTGGAACGTCCGGCCTCGGTGGTGAAGGAGTTGATGGAAAACTCCCTGGATGCCGGGGCCCGCAACCTGGAAATCACCGTCCAGGCGGGCGGAAAGCGCTTGGTCCGTGTGCTGGACGACGGGGAGGGCATGACCCCGGACGATGCCTTGATGGCCTTTGAGAGGCACGCCACTAGCAAGATTCGCCAAGCTGAAGACCTCAGCCGGATCCACACCCTGGGTTTCCGGGGCGAGGCGCTCCCCAGTATCGCCGGGGTCTCCCGCCTCTTGATGGAGACCCAGGCGAAGGGAGAAAGGGTGGGAACGGCAGTGGAGATCGCCGGGTCCCGGATGGTGGGGGTGCGGGAGATTGCCCGTGCCGTGGGGACCACCTTGACGGTGCGGGACCTGTTCTTCAACCTGCCGGCCCGAAAGAAATTTCTGAGAGCGGATCGCACCGAGCTGGGCCACGTTGTCAACGTCGTGACCCAGTACGCCCTGGCTCATCCGGAAGGCCGCTTTGCCCTGGCCGGGTCGGGGTCCAGGATGTTCGACTTTCAAGCCGTCGATCCCTTGCGCGATCGGCTGTTCCAGGTGTTCGGAGCGGATCTGCTCCGGCAACTGGTGGAGCTGGAGGAGGAGTTGCCGCTCCCGTCCCACTCCGGTTCACCCCCGGATCCGCGCTCGGGAGAAAAAGTCCGGATTCACGCCTTTGTTTCCAAGCCGGAAGTGCAGAAGCCGAACCGCCAATCCCTCTATTTCTTCGTGAACCGCCGAATGGTGCGGGACCGGATTCTCATGCACGCTCTGGGCGAGGCCTACCGACGCATCCTTCCGGACGGCACCTTTCCGGTGGCCCTGGTCTTTATCGAGATGCCCTTTGGAGAAGTGGACGTCAACGTCCACCCGTCCAAGACTGAAGTGCGTTTTCGCCGGCAGTCGATGATTCACGACTGCCTCCGCGAAGCGGTTCGCAAGGCGTTGATGAAAGCCCGGCCTCAAGCCGCCTTCTCGATTCAGCCTGAGGGAATGGAGGTGGAACCGCCTGTTGTCCCCGAGACGGCGGACCCGCGTTCGCCGACCTGGCTGTCCCGTTCGGGCCGGACCGGTGTTGCCGGGACTGCCCCCCTGCCGCTGACGGTGGGGGAGCCGGTTCCTGCCGGACTGGAGCCCCGGTCGGACCTTCAAACGCCTGACGGGCCGACAGCAGCGGATGCCCTTCCTGCTCCAGCCCCCGGCCGGGATCCCTCGCCCCCCATCTGCGCGGCCGCGGCGCTGGTCTCGAGAGAACAGGCCGAGGCCATCCAGGCCGCCGCGCCATTCACGATTTCACCCGCTCACATCCATCCCCTGGGCCAGATCGAGGACAGCTTCATTGTGGCCAGCGATCGCGGATCCCTGCTCATCATCGACCAGCACGTGGCCCACGAGCGGGTGCTCTTTGAGAAGGTCCTGCGGCAGCGCGGCCAAGGCAGGGTGGAGAGCCAGCGATTGCTGTTGCCGCTGATTGTCGAGTTGAACCCCCGTCAGCAGATCCTGCTGGACGACCTGACTCCGGAACTGAATGCCTGTGGATTCGAAGTGGAGCCCTTCGGCCGCCGAACACTAGCCGTCAAGGCACTTCCCGCCGACCTCGGCGCCTCGGACTGCAGCAGGCTGCTGGGCGAACTGCTGGAGGGCCTGGAAAGAGAGACTCGGGAGGTGAGCCTGGAGAGGCTGCAGGAGAAGATTGCCGCCTCGGTGGCCTGCCATGCAGCCATAAAGATAAACACCCACCTGGATCGGTCCAAGATGGTCTGGCTGATCGACGAGCTGCTCAAGACTCGATACCCCATGACCTGCCCCCATGGCCGTCCCGTCATTCTGCGCTACGAAAAAAACGAGATTCTGAAGGCCTTCAAGCGAATCTGAAGGTGCTGACCTGGCGTCCCCTACTTTTTTGTGGAGGCATTGCTTTCCGGGAAGGGTGCTTCCTATTCGCCGCATTCGCGGCTAGGTTGGCGCGAAACCCATACGACCCCGGGTTGCCACCCGGGGCTACCCTGAGCCGCAGCTACGCAGCTCTATAAGGATGGCCCGTAGGTGGCGTCTTGTCGGGGAACCCACGTCAACCGCAGCTTCGCAGCTCTCCCCTGACTCGCAATGCTGCAAGGGGAAACGTGCTTGTTTATTGGAATATTTCTCCGGGTGGTAGTCCGGAGATTCCAGTCGAACCGGTGGGAGGCAAACGCGGCGCCCCGTTACTGACTATCCAGCCCCCCGCGAGAACTGCAAAAGCTCAACGCTCAGTCCCGAAAAACTCTCTGAGATTTTGCAGGACCAGGTCGCTGTTGCCGGTCACACGCCGGCAGTCGGGAAGCGATTCCAGGAACGTCCGACCGTAGGACTTGTCCAGAACCCGCCGGTCCAGAATCAGGATACATCCGCGATCCTTGCGGTCGCGGATCAGCCGTCCAAACCCCTGCCGGAAACGAATCACGGCTTGGGGAACGATGTACTCGAGGAACGGATCGCCATTCCGGTTTCGGATGGCCTCGACCCGCGCCGCCACCACCGGGTCTCGTGGAACGCTGAAGGGAAGCTTGGTCAGAACCAGGTTCTCCAGGGCCTCCCCGGCGACGTCCACACCCTCCCAAAAACTGGCGGTGGCGAACAGAACACTGGATTTGTCCCTCTGGAAGTGGCCTGTGAGCCGGTGTCTGGGGGCGTCTCCCTGTTTCAGAGCGGCAATCCCCAACTGGCTCAAGGGCTGAACCAGGCATTGGTAGGTGCGGCTCAGCAGGGCGTAGGAGGTGAAGAGCACCAGGGCCTTGCCTCGGGAGGATTCCAGGGCCCGCGACAGAAACTGTCCGATGGCTTCGGCGAAGCCGCTGTGGTCGGGATAGGGTAAGTCGGTGGGAATGGCCAGCACGGCCTGGCGCCGGTAGTCGAAGACAGGAGGGAGCGCCAGTTCCACCAGGCGCGAGTCCGGATCCTGCAGGAGCCCCAGGCGCTCTTTCAGGTAGTCGAACCGGTTTTCGCTGGTGAGCGTGGCGCTGGTCATCACCACGGTTTCGAATCGCTCGAAGACGTTCTGACGAAGGAGATCGCCGATGAACAGAGGGACCTGACGGAACGTTACCCGTTTGCCCGAGCGTGTCGGAGCCCATTGGATCCAGCGGACCTTGTTGCTTTCCTCCGTCCCAAAGATCTCGGCCAGGGTGACTGTTGTCGCCTCCAGCCGATCGGTCAAGGCGTTCAACTCGATTCTCTGGCGTTGCAGGGCTTCTCGAGTCTCCTCCGAAAGGTTGGTCAGCAGCCGATCCACCGCCCGCAGGTTGCCGTAAAGGACCTGGGCGGCCTGTAGGAGTTGGTGAATTCGGGCCAGGATAGCGGTCTTCCAATCCTCCTGCCGGTAGAGATCACTGGTGAAGCGGATTTTCCTTTCGGCGGAGGGTTCACGGCTGCGGGCTTCGAACCAGGCGGCGCAGTCGTTGAAGACCCCTTCGGCCAGAAACGAGGTCTGCTCCAGTTCCGGCAGCAGGCGGCTTCGGACGTGTTCCTCGATACGATCCGACAGATCGGGATCGACTTGCTTCCCCAGGGAGCGGAGTCTGGCCAACAGTATGGGGATGGCCCCTTTCTCGCGGACGGTCCCCCGTTTTCCGACCTGGTAGAAGCGCGCCAGGAGCCGGCGCAGGGAGAGCTTGGAAACCTGCACGCCAAAGTACTCGGTGGCGATGTCCTCCACGTTGTGGGCTTCATCCAGAATCAGCCTGGAATAGGGTGGGAGGACGGCGGCGTCATGGTAGCGCCCGGTGGCTCGACGCACGGCCAGGTCGGCGAACAGCAGATGGTGGTTCACCACCAGGAGGTCGGCCGCGGCCGCCTGGCGCCTCGCCTTGTAGAAGAAACAGCGGCTGTAGTGATCGCATTTGATTCGGGTGCAGGTATCGCTCTCGCAGGCTACTTTTTCCCACAGGGCGGAAGAGACATTGAGAGAAAGATCGGACCGGCTGCCGTCCGAGGTCTGCCGAGCCCACTGGGATAGTGCGGTGAAATCGGCCCACTCCTCCTCCAGAAACAGCTTTCCCTGCTGATCCAGGGCCTGCAGCTTGTCCAGGCACAGATAGTTGCCCCTTCCCTTGACCAGCACGGCATTGAACTCACAGTCCAACACTTGCTGCAGCAGCGGAATATCCTTGTGGATCAACTGCTCCTGCAGATTGATGGTGTTGGTAGAGACCACTACCCGCTGCCGGTTGCGAGCCGCCCACAGGATTGCCGGAATCAGGTAGGCCAGGCTCTTTCCGGTGCCGGTGGCGGCCTCAATCAGGGCCACCTGGGAATGGTTGAAGGTCTCGGCGACGGTTTTTGCCATCCTTTCTTGAGCCGGACGGTGCTGATAATCGCTGAATCTCGTGGCAAGAGCACCGCCGGGGGCGAAGAGTTGGAGGATTTCGGAAACCTCCAGCGTCGGAGAAACGGGTTTTCCGAATGCCTCCACGACCACGTAGACTCTGTCCACGGAGTTGTTGACGATATAGAAGCCTACGCCCTGGTTGCCGTAGTGGGCAGCCAGTTCCAGGTCCGCTTCGGAAGGGACCAGGTGCCCCGAAGGATGGTTGTGGAGGATCACGTCTCCCGGAGATGCCACCTGGAGTAGGGCGGGAACGGCCGAGTCATTGCCCCGGGCCAGAGGATCGACTTCTTGAAGGACTCCGGTCTCGTCGGTCGTTCCGAGGAAGAAGACCTCGTTGCCTTGCGCTTCCTGAATAGTGAATCGCAGGATCTGAAGGGCCGCGTCGGAACAGAGATCTGGAAGGCGGGACATGGTCGGTCCGGAGGGAGGGGCGGACGTTGGCCGGCCGAAAAGGATCTTATCACCGAATTCGCCACCTCCCGGGAATTCAACGCCATCCGCTGCCAAAATCCGGCCATGGGCCGCCGGGGTTTCAGGCCAGTGAAGCCCCTGCCGCGGTGGACAGATCATTCGGGGAAGATACTGCCGATTGTTTTTGAAGACGAACCACCAATGAACACGAATAGACACGAATACCGATGGACCTCCTTGGGTGCATCGATGTGAATCGACAATCTGCCCATCCT
This sequence comes from Acidobacteriota bacterium, assembly GCA_028875575.1. NCBI lineage: Bacteria > Pseudomonadati > Acidobacteriota > Acidobacteriota bacterium. Next base: position 3,296 of record JAPPDF010000080.1, on the reverse strand, counting down.
TGACCTCGATCCGGTTTCCAGCCGCCAGGCGCAGGCGTTTGTTTCAAATCGGTCGTGAGCAGGATGTCGACGGATGGCCGTGGGGGTGAGCCGAAGCCATGGGTTCTGAATACAAACAGGTATACTGGTAGGAATATACAACTATAGGTGTACAGTAATATATTCGGACTGGCCGACAGGCAGCCCGGCCCGTTGGGAGCCAGCCACCACAGGCTCAATCGGGCGGTGGGCCGAGGGCATTTGTATTGACTTGAAGGGTACACATAAGTAAGATTGTACAAAAGTAGGTGTTCACACGTTCGAATAGGTAAGCCTGGCAAGCCGTTGGTCCCGTAGGGAGCGGCGCCGGTCGGGCGGAAGCCGGGTCCGAGCAGGGGGGAGGATGAAGACCATTTCTGTGATCAGCCAAAAGGGCGGGTCCGGCAAGACGACAATGGCGCTGCACCTGGCGGTGGCTTCAGCGCTGTCGGGGCGGAACACGGCTGTCATCGATCTGGATCCGCAGGCCTCCGCGGCCAACTGGGCCGATCGGCGGGAGACAGAGGTGCCGGTGGTGCTGTCGGCCCATGCCAGCAGGCTGCGGCGGGAAGTGACCCGGGTGGCCATCATCGGGGGCGAGATGCTCTTTCTGGATACAGCCCCCCATTCGGACGGTTCGGCGCTGGAAGCGGCCAGGCTGTCCGACCTGGTGCTGATTCCCTGCCGTCCGGCGATCCTGGACCTGGATGCCCTTAACAACAGTCTGGATTTTCTTCGCACCGCCCGCAAGCCCATCTGCGTAGTGCTCAACGCGATTGCCTCGGTCGGTCACGACGCCGACCAGGCGGTAGAGGCGCTGAAGGGGCTGGGGGTGGAGATCTGCCCGGTTCGGTTGGGGAACCGGGTGGCCTTTGCCCGCTCGCTGATAACGGGGCAGGTGGCCCAGGAGTTCGATCCCAAGGGTAAGGCGGCTGCAGAAATGGACCGGCTCCACCAATTCGTTCAGAGACGGTTAAGTCAAACATGAGTATACGGAGGCCTTCCGGATGGCTAACAAATTTGCCACTGCCTTGAAGCCGAACGCGATGAGGAGCGCGCGTGGCCGGCAGCGCCAGGAGACCAGGCACATCGGGGGACACTTTCCTCCGGAAACGGCGAAGCAGCTTCGACTCATGGCTGTCGAGGAGGACACGACCTCCCAAGCACTTCTTGAAGAAGCGCTCGAACTCCTGTTCCAATCCCGCGGCAAGCGTTCGTTCCGATAGGGATGCCCGGAGCAGGAGGCAGGGGAGGCTTGCCGCTCACGCTTTCCGGTTCCCGGCGGTGGCCGGAATGTGACTTTCCTTGAAAGCGGTCAGGGCATTGAAGGGACCAGTGGCCTCCGGTCCGCCAATACCAGCCATGGTCGATCTGAGAACCGAATTTGCGGGCATCAGGCTGAAGAACCCGGTGATGACCGCCAGCGGCACCTTTGGGTACGGTGCAGAGTTCAGCCGGTTGGTGGACTTGAACCGCTTGGGGGGTATCGTTGTCAAGGGACTGTCCATAGAACCGATGGCAGGTGCCGAGGGCCCGCGGCTGCACGGTACGGCCTTGGGAATGATGAACGCCGTGGGTCTGCAGAACGTGGGGGTGGGCGAGTTCGTTTCCAGCAAGCTGCCCTTGCTTCGTGACTATCGGACCCGCGTCTTTGCCAACGTTTTTGGATTCACCACCGAAGAGTACGTGCAGGTGGTGGAAGTGTTGAACGAGTCGGAAGGCCTGGCTGGTTACGAGCTCAACATCTCCTGCCCCAACGTGAAGTCCGGGGGACTGATGTACGGCTCCGATCCGGGCGCCACCCGGGAGGTGGTCGAGGCCGTCAAGTTGCGGGCTCGCCGTCCGGTGCTGGTCAAGCTGTCTCCCAACGTGACCGACATCAGGGAGCTGGCCAGGGCTGCCGAAGACGGAGGGGCGGACGCGCTCAGCCTGGTCAACACGCTGACAGGCATGTCGGTGGACGTGGAGAGCTTCCGCCCGCGGTTGGGGAACGTCACGGGAGGCCTTTCCGGGCCGGCCATCAAGCCGGTGGCCTTGAGGATGGTTTACGAGGTGGTGCGGACGGTAGGGATTCCGGTGGTGGCCATTGGCGGCATCCGGACGGCCGAGGACGCGCTGGAATATCTGATCGTGGGAGCCAGGGCCGTGCAGGTGGGAACGGCCAACTTTGTGGATCCGCAGGCTCCGCTGAAGGTGATACGGGGGCTTGGGGACTACTGCCGGCGCAGGGGTTTCCCCTCCATCCGCTCGGTGATCGGCCGGCTACGAGCCGACTGAAGGGTCGGGAGAGGGATGAAGGACGAAGATCGGATCATTATCGCCCTGGACGTAGGCTCTCCCGACGAAGGTCTGGGACTGGTGCGCCAGTTGCGCGGCCGGGTGGGACTGTTCAAGGTAGGCAGTCAACTGTTCACCTCGGCAGGGCCGCCGGTGGTGGCCGGGATCCTGCGGATGGGCGAGCGGGTATTCCTGGACCTGAAGTTCCACGATATTCCCAATACGGCCGCCAAAGCCGCCCTGGCCGCCCGTGCCATGGGCGTCTCCATGATCACCGTTCACGCCGGCGGGGGTTCCGCAATGTTGTCGGCGGTGACCGGAGCCCTGAAATCGGTTTCGGCCCAGCCGAAGCGTCCGCTGGTTCTGGCGGTGACCCTGTTGACCAGCCTGGCCTCCTCCGACCTTGAACGCCTTGGAGTGGCCGGTACTCCGGCAGACCAGGTCCTGCGGCTGGCCGGGACGGCCCTGGAGGCCGGCGTGGATGGCCTGGTGGCCTCCCCGGCCGAAGTCGCCCGGTTGCGCCGGCACTTCGGTTCCTCCCCTATCCTGGTGACCCCTGGAATCCGTCCCGCCGGGGCAGCTCTCAATGACCAGGCCCGGGCAGCCACACCGCGGGAGGCCCTGGAGGCCGGCTCCGACTACCTGGTGATTGGCCGGCCGGTAACCGCCGCCCCCGATCCGCTCCGCAGCTTGAATCGAATTATCGAAGCGATCCAAGCGGCGAACCAGGGAGGTTAGACCCGGATTCCTCTCGGCTCGGGGCTTCGGGTCTGCTTTGCGGCGCCGCGATTGCCCCCCTCCGGTTCGCCTGCGGGCTGGCGCCCTTGTCTCACCGACTCCCCCTCAAGGGGGGAGTGATACCAGAGCGTTGTTGCAGGCCTCAAGAATCACTCCCCCCTTGAGGGGGAGTCGCAGAAGGTACAGACCGCATTCATCCTTTACATCATAAACCGCAAACATGGTTTACACGCTGATAGGGTATCGATCGAGGAGGATAGAGC